>CALLPU010000091.1 GCA_938016235.1 uncultured Granulosicoccus sp.
GAAAACAGCCACGGTGGCGTGATGCACGATCGCCTGCTCATCGCGGGCAGTGATGACAGACTCATTCACCATGTTTGCTCGACTGCCGCGATTGACTGGCAACAACATGCACTGGTGAGCTACAGCCCGTCGGGTACGCGCCACGGGCTACGTATGCTCGACTGTGGACGCATTGACGCCTGTTTCATCAACTGGGGTGCCAGCGAAGATACGGCTCGGCGCCACCTGGGTTTGTTGAGATGCTATCGCAATCACCAGAGCTGGGTGGTTGTGCGTTGTCTGCAACGGAGCCAGGGGCTGGTGTTGAGACCTGAGCGGCGAGTCAACCTTCCGGAATCCACCGATCAGGCTTTGGCGACCATCGTCATGGATCAACAACTTCGGTGGGCGATGCGACAGAACGACTCCGGCACAGAACGGCTGCTGGAAGACCTTTGCTCGGCTCACGGGGTGACGGTGTCTGGCCTGGCGGCGTCCACTCAGTGCAATAGCGAGCGCAGCGCGGTGGCTGCCGTGAATACCGGGCAGGCAGATATCGCCTGTGGTGTGCAAAGCACAGCAGCGGAATTCGAACTGCCCTATTTGCCGGTTGCTGATGTCTCACTCGACCTGGTGATGACGCGCAAAAGCTACTTCCGAACACTGGTGCAGGAATTCATCTCGCTGATTCACGATACCACTGCGCAGCAAGTTGCCACGCAACTCGGCGGATACACCGTGCTGCCAAGAGCTCAGCTGGTGACAATCGACTAACCGTTCAGCCGGAACCACCCGCACGTCGAGGTAAATCCTCTTCGGTTAACGTTTCGCCGTGATCCATTGGCATGGGTACCGACAAGTCGAACATGCGTAGCACCTGCTCCTGACGAAGTGTCAGGGCGGTCAATTTTTCCGTTGTATCCAGGTGCAGCTCGCGCCGGATTTCCTGACGTCGCAGAGCGCTCGCCCGGTACTCCACGAACGTTTGCTCACTGCGCGGAGAATCGCCTGTGGCATCTTTGGCATACAGCGTTGTGTAGCCGATACAGGGCAGCCTTCCAGATTTCAGGCTCGCGTCCAGACCACGATCATCGAGCAAATCGTGCAACACACGCTCAGAGAACTGCTCTTCATTGACGTTCTTGTCATAGAAAAGACTGATAAGAGTCTCTCTTTGCAGCGCATCCAGGTTGTACTCATGCGCCAGTATGGCCAGGTTCTGGGTTGCGTACATATCCTGGTAGGTCAGTACGGTTTCGAGAATGGCGGAACCGGCTCGCAGCCGGACAACATTCACGTGGTGCGGCCGCGTGGAGTATTTCGGATCAACCTCGCTGGCATTGATCTCGATCAGCAGACGCTCTATCAACGGATTAACGATGCTGCCACGATCTCTCTGTGCCCAGTAGATTCGGGCGCCGCTGTGTCGCCAATGGCCCGACATCAGTTCCGGGTCACGGATACCTTCTTCCAGTGACACCACCGTATCAAGCAGCTTGATGACGATGCCCGCCAGCGTGTAAGGCACTTCGGCCTCGGTGGCCTTGACCGTCATATCGGTAAATCGCCCCACATTGTACTGCGCCTGGGGCAACAGCAAATGCGGCTGTTGTAACGTCAGCTTTGCCTTGCTCGCTCCGGCTGAGTGCACCGTGGAGTCTGTCAGTTCAGACACCATGGCGGCTATCGGTCCGCCAAATCGAAACTGGATCTTGCGCAGCGAGTGACCATACCCGGTGACCCGCATGGAGCCGTCTTCCACGACGTCATGCAACATGGCAAGCGTCACGATCAAGGGTTCCAGTGCTCGACCCAGCACCCGCTCGGCGATAGCTGAGATTCTGAACGCATGGGCCGCCATGGTGCTCAGGGATTTGCGCCGGCCTTTTTCCAGTGACCGCATCATCTCCAGACTCGCTATATGCACAGCCTCAATCGAATTGGGCGCCTCCGAAGCAACAAAGTACTCCATGACGGGCAAATTGATATGTACCTCATGAACCGCCTTGCCTCGCCGACCCGACAGGCGTTCGCGTTTAGCCGGATCTTCAAGGACATCGCGCACGGCCATCAGTAACGTATTTCTCAATGGCTCTCGTAGCGCATAGTGATCCACGCCAGGCAGTTTGAACGCTTCAACAGTCATCCTGTAGTGCTTTTCCAGGATGGGGCGCTCTGGAAAATCCGATGCGCAATCCACACCCAGGCAGGAAACTTCCGCACGCATGCCCTCATCCATGAAACTGATGACCTGATCGCCCGCTGCGCGCGCTACCAACCGCAACCGACTGGCTTGAATGGCGGCCACGGCGGTGGCAATTTCAGCGGATGGCGGTGCCGGCACGTCGGTCTCATTGTCGATCGCGGCATTGAAAGCCAAAAGATAAGCGTTGATGGCAATAACCAGCTTGGCAACGGAATCGCCGAACCAGGTAAACAGGTAGGTGTCATCCACGACTTCATTATCGTGAGACGAAAACGCACTGTAGCGATGGGCCTTGCCGTAGGAATCCTGCAGCATGGTGGCGACGATAATGTCGTGGGTCATGGTGCGGGTGCCTTGTCCGTGCGATCCGTACAGTCGCACGCCAAGCAGCATATTGGCCGCTAACACAGCCTGATGAATGGTGGGCTCGAGCTTGGGTAGCCGGTTGGTGTTGATCATCCGGTTCTTTCCGGCTAGACGAATGTCCAGCTCATCCGGCACGATAGTGTCGGGATCTATGTCCTGATTGGCGTAGAGCTCGGCGGCCAGCAGGTCGCGACCACGCAATGTCTTGAACAACGCAGGTGGTAGTGAAGACAGGGGGACAAAATGCTCGACTTCTTTCGCTATCCACTGCCGTGAGAGTGTGCCTGCAATGACACGCTCCATATCAGACGTGCCAGCCAGCACGCCATAGGCTCTAACGAGTTTTACAAGATCAGTGAGCGGATACGCGCGCGCCACAATGGTATTTCCGGGTTAACCAACTATCAGAGCCAGAGGATAGCAATACAGCGCCCACTTTGACTGTAACTTAAAGTCACCAGCAGGACGGTAATGTTCCCGTTTTGCGCCTACCCGATCAAACGCTCGACTCCATCACTGTTCTGATTACGCACCTGCGTATCCAGAGAACCAGGCAGCCGAATTTCAAATGTGCTGCCATGGCCCACCGTTGAGGTTACCTGGATGTCACCACCAAAACGTCGAACGATTCCATAGCTTACCGACAGACCCAAACCGGTACCCTGCACTTTGCCGCTGGTAAAGAAGGGGTCAAAGACGCGCGGCAGGTGACTGGCATCGATGCCGCATCCACTGTCCCGCACCGTGATCACCACCCCGTCATCCGAATCATCCGCCGTGTCTATCTCGATAACGTCGGTTTCAGTCTGCACCAAAGCGTTGTCATGAGCACCCGGAGCAACGCTGAATTCCCGCTTTTGTATCACGGCCTGTATGGCATTCGTGATCAGGTTAACGAGCACTTGCTGTAATTCCTGACGTCCGATGTTGGCAAGCCGAGTGGCGTGATGTCGTTGTTCGACAACGATATTCTGTCCATCGAGTTCGTGCAGCAACAACCGTAACGTGTCAGTGACCACCGCATCCAGCGGGACCGGCTCCAGCGACTGCGGTGACAGATCATGCTGACCAGGACTGATGGCACTATCGTTGAGTGGGCTGTCAGGTTGGGCACTCGATGATTTCACCTCGGATCGCGAGTACTGCAGCAGTCGATCAGTGATTGAGCGTATGCGATAAACCTGCTCGATAATCAAATCTATTTCTGTCTGTACGGTATCGGCGTCCTTGCCCAGATCGGCTGTCAGCACGTCCATGTTCCCCAATATCACGGCCGTCGGGTTGTTGATTTCATGCGCAACGCCTGCCGTCAGCTCACCCAACGCCGCCAGCTTTTCGGCCGTTGCCAATTGCTGTCGGGTCTGGTGAAGCAAGTCGATGGAATCATGCAGGCGCTTATTCTGTTTTTCCAGTTCAGCCGTGCGGTGCTGCACCTTGTCTTCGAGCATGGCAGCGTCTTTTTCGATTCGCTCCCGGTGGAGCTCCAGTGTGTCGAGCATGGCATCAATCTGCGAGGCCAATTCACCAATCTCACTGCCCGTGGGTATCGGGCCTATTCGGCGATGCTCACCCGCCGCTGTGGCTCTGACCACCGATGTCATGGCTTCTATGGGGGTGAAGATGGACCGCGCACCCAGAATCGCTGCGACAGCTGCGAGCAGGCTTCCAGCAACCACCAGTGCCGTCATCACGGCGATAGCCTGAAACAGCGCACTGCGAAACGGCGCCTCAAGATAACCCGCGTACAACATGCCCACTCGATTGCCCGCGACATCCAGAATCGGTTCGTAAGCAGAGATGTACCAGTCGTTAACCACGAAAGCTCTGTCTATCCAGTCTTCTCCGCGGTTCAGGACGGTGTCTCGAACCTCCGCTGATACGCGGGTACCAAGCGCCCGAGAATCATCGCGAGCGGGCACATTGGTTGTGATACGCACATCTTCGAGAAAGACGGTAACCGTTCCACGACTACCTGGTGCCAAGCTTCCCGGGCCGTAAACCAGATCCCTGATCTCATCGACGAACTCAAAGTTGCGGTTCAAGAGAAGCCCACCCTCCAATAACGCTACTCTGCGCTGATCTGCATTCACCACCGGTTGCAGGGTGCGAATGATCATTGCACGATCTTCGTTGCGTCGTGTCGTTGGAGCGGCGCGCGCAGTGTCGACCAGTGGCAGCACCACCAGCTCAGCATCAATACCGGGTTCCATCTGCCATTCTGACGCTGCGTATATTTCGATGCCCGCTGCACCGTCGACCATGTCGGCTGAGCTCATCACCTGAGCTGTCAACGGAGAGCTGCGCAGTTCGCGAGTCTGCCAACCAGCCTCCACCAGCACACGTTTGCCGTCTTCCGACAGCAGTTTCAGAAAATCAAAGCCTCGCTGCACCCGTTGTGCCTCGAGCAGATTCAGCAATTGTGCGTTGCTACCCTGAGTCAGCAGAAGATTCAGCGAAGCGCTACCGGCCAGTGCAATCAAATCGCGTTGCCCATCTTCCAGAATGCGCTGAAAACTCTCACCAGCAACCCGCAGATCCGTGTTGACCTTCGTAAAGAGCTGTTCGTAGGTGAAATCAGTTGACCACTTGGAGGCAAGCAGTATCACCGTTCCCGTGAGCAGCACCAGCGGCACCAGAACCAGTGCCAGCAATCGGTACCGCAGATTGGAGAACCGATTCATCGGCGGAGGCTACTATTAGTCTTCACGTTGCCACAACGCCTGTTTGCGCTCCAGCGTTTTGCGCGATACGCCGAGTGAGCGAGCCGCAGCAGACTTGTTATTGTTCACCGACTCCAGTACCGCCTCGATGTGCGCGCGTTCAACCGATTCCACGGTCCAGTCCAGAGGGTATCCCGGATCGCTCCAGGGCGTTTCCTCGGCCTGCGGTTGCAGGCTGTCGTTCGGCAACTCACCGAGCATCAGTGTGCGCTCCACCACGTTGCGCAATTCACGCACGTTACCGGGCCAGGGGTAGCGTTGCAGCCGTTCCCAGTCGCTGTGCAATAACTCCACCGCATCCACTCTGAGTTCAGCGGCAAGGCGGTCCATGAAGAAATTGAACAACAACTGCACATCATTACCCCGATCACGTAACGGCGGCATCTTGATGGGCATGACGTTCAGACGATAATACAAATCATGTCGAAACGATTCTGCGACGGTGAGTGAGTCGGCCGGTCTGGTGGTTGCAGAAATGATCCTGACATCTACCGGTACGCTCTGTGTACTGCCCAGCGGCCTGACCAGCCCCTCCTCCAGAACAGATACCAGCTTGACTTGAACTGCGTCCGGCAAGCAGTCAATTTCATCCAGAAACAGCGTGCCTTTGTCAGCGTGCAGAAAAAGACCGTCGCGCGTATGCGTTGCCTCGGCAAAGGCACCTTGTACATGGCCAAACAATTCTGCTTCAAACCGGTCAGGCTGTAGCGTTCCACAGTTGAGTGAAACGAAAGCGCCGCTACGCCGGCTCATGCCGTGTATGGCACGCGCCAGCAGGGCTTTGCCGGTACCGGCTTCACCGGAAATGATGACAGCAGATTGCGTGGGCGCAGCACGCTGAGCCAGCGTCAACACATCCACCATGCCAGCACTCTCACCAATAATGCCATCATCGTTCTGAATCTGACGCAACTGCAGACGCAGCAGAGAGTTTTCACGCAGTATTTGCCGGCGCAGCAGGGTTCGCTGCATCGACATGAACATCTGCTCCGTACGAAACGGCTTCATGATGAAGTCATCGGCGCCGTTGCGAAGTGCCACGATCGCCATGTCCAGATCAGCATAGGCAGTCATGTAGATGACGTGCGTCCTGACACCACGTTCGCGCAGTCGCTCCATCCAGTCCAGACCCGACAAACCCGGTAAACGGATATCGACCAGCAGCAAGTCAAAATGTATCCGTAAGCGCAGAGCCTCCGCCTCCTCAGCGCTACCAGCAACTTCCAGCAATGCGCAGCGATTTTCCAGCGCGCGTTTCAGAAAGTTGCGCATGCCCGGCTCGTCGTCAACCACGAGAATGGCAGCAGATCTCAGTAAACGGTTAAATTCCAGTTCGTCTGATACGTCATTAGTGGTTGGATTCAGGGATTGCACGTTGTGTCGCTACTGTTGGTAATTCGCAGTGTGTTGTCAAGGATGCTTCGGCTTGATGGTCTTGCGCTTGTAGTCGCATAAGTCGTTGACCAGACAATCCGGGCATTTGGGTGTTCTGGCCACGCAAACGTAGCGCCCGTGCAGTATCAACCAATGATGTGCATCCAGCAGATAGTCTGGCGGTACAAACCGAAGCAGTTTCTTTTCCACCGCCAACACGGTTTTTCCCGGTGCAAGCCCGGTACGGTTAGACACTCTGAAGATATGGGTGTCTACGGCCATGGCAGGCTCTCTGAACGCTGTATTCAACACCACGTTAGCGGTTTTGCGGCCTACACCCGGCAGTGCTTCCAGTGCTTCGCGCTCAGCGGGCACCTCACCGCCGTGCAACTCGCACAGCATTCTGCACGCTTCCACCACATTTTTCGCCTTGGTGTTGTACAGACCGATTGTACGAATATAGGGCGTGATACCGGCTACGCCGAGATCGACAATGGCAGCTGGTGTGTTGGCTACCGGGTACAGTTTTCGGGTTGCCTTGTTGACACTGACATCTGTGGCCTGCGCCGAGAGCATCACGGCAATGAGCAATTCAAACGGGCTGTCGAACAGCAGTTCAGTTTCCGGGTGCGGATTCGATTGCCGAAAGCGCTTGAACATCTCTTCACGTTTTGCAGGATTCATGATCTGGTCGGCAAGGGAATGCGGTCAATGTAACCTATCAAATCTTGCTATAGCAGACAGGTAACTTGCTACGGTATACAACTAGAGTGTCACATCAGTGTACTTTGACTGTTCTCGAGCTCGTCGTACACCTTTGTGCCCGTCGACGAACCCGCTGTCAAATATCCCTCGATTTTATGAGAAGGCCGACCAACGCATCAGACCTGTCGGAACCTGACCGCGCCCGAATTCTTGAGGCGTTGAGTCAGGTTCTCGCATCGGAGAAATTTGCGGTAGCGCCGCAGATGACAGCCTTTCTCCGCTACGTCGTCGAACAGGCCGTCAGCGGCAACAAGCGGGGAATAAAGGCGTATTCGGTAGCCGTGGATGCGCTTGGCAAGCCCGAGTCATTCGACCCACAGAACGATCCTGTGGTGCGTGTACTGGCCGGTCGACTCAGAGCTTCGTTAACCACGTTCTACGAAACCCGACCGGATGTCGAGGTTCGTATCGTCATGAAGCCGGGTTCTTACGTTCCGCAGTTCATCGACAACACACCGGACGATAACGCTGACAGCACCCAGTCGGTTGAAGCCACTGCAGATAGTGAGTTCACTGCAAGCGAACCGACAACGCCATTACCTGTTGCGCCACAGGCAGTGACCGCTGAACGTCAAGGCCGGGATATCCAGGCTGCTAATGCAGACAGTAAACGCGCAGTTCTGCTGTCACAAGTGCCAGTCCTGCTGCGCTTTCCCACGATCGGCCTGGCCATGCTGGTTCTCGCCGTGGGCGCCGCCATTCTGCTCAAAAGCGTCGTGCTTGATACTGCAGACACACCCCTGAGCGCCGCCGTTTCAGCGAAGGCCCAGACGAGCATGACGTCGCCAGAGCGCGAGCGACCTTTACAGGTGTCGGTGTTTGTTGAATTCAATGATCGTAACGAGCCTCTGGCTGAGCAGCTCACTACGATGATCGGTGGTACGTTTCTGGAATCCAGCGACATTCGCGTTTACCGATTGCCCGACACCACAACGATCACGCGCTTCTGGCCAGAGGACTACATCGTTGTCGTGGACGTGTTGCCACTGCCCGACAAAACCAGCGTGACGATACAACTGCTTGAAGCGCAAACCGGGCGCATTGGTCACTCAGGCACGTTGAACCTGAGCAAGACTTCACACGAGTCGTTAACACGTGAGGAGTTTGCCGACATCACGCAGTATGCACGGCGGCTGGTCAGTGAAAACGGACCGCTGTTGACCAGCTATCGCATGAAAAAAATTGCAGACAAAGAAACCAGTAGCACGGACACAGCTCAAGATATTGAGTAATAGTATTACCTGTTACAGCAGTAGCTCCGGAGAAATTCGTCTTACCATCTGACGCACTGAATGTCGGAGTCGATGAATGAGCATTTATCCGGAGTCTCAGCTGGGTATCTGGCTTAACACGCCCATCAAGTTCCTTGATACAACAGCCCAGCGTAATCTGCGCGCTGCGCGCAACGATCCCCAGTGGAATACGGCAGCCAATGATGCATGGTCACCAGTACCGGTTACGGCCGAAAATCCCCACGCAGATGAGATCACAGGGGTTGGCTATCTGACCATGAGCTCAGAAAGACAGTGTGGAGGCCGGTGGAACGCTATCAAGCGATGTCTGGGTGACTGGACGTTACTACGGTTGGGCGGCCTGTTCCTGACTCGCTTGATGGCGCGAGTCAAAGTCTGACATCCTGCCAGTTGTTCCCTGACTACATCAGCGAAGCCTGGTTGTTCATTGACAAGGTGCGTTGGCGTGTTACACCAAGACGCCATTCGCGCTGAGTTTGAGCGGTGGCGGGGTTGCAACGGCGACGCCACACTCTTTCGTTGCAGCCGCAGCAGCCATTTCAAGCAGACGGCTGTCGCTGATGAATTTTTCGAAACTGACGGCATTGGTCGTGCCGAGCCTGGGTTCGAGAACATCTGCATCTGCCTGTCCAATGACCACTGGATCCAATCCGCTGTTTTTCTCTAAAACCAGATGTGACAAGTACGTGCGGTAGAGATCCATGAAGTTGACCAGTCGCATCAGTTCCAGATCGGATTCGTGCTCACAGGCAGTTTCCACGATACTCACAAGCATGCCCACTGCGGTCTTAACACAAGTTTCTGACAGGGGCTGGCCCTGCGAATCTTTGTATGCTTTCGTACTCATTAGCTGACTGTGTCCAAAGTAAATAACCCGCCCATCCGAAACAGCTCGTTATCACGTACCCGGCAAAGGGCCCGTGAAGAGTAACCCGACAAGTAACGGTCAGACCCGAAGATCAAACCTGGCACATGATGTCTATTCACGGGTTCGCGGCTGGAGGAGCAGAAAAAATGCCAGTAAGTCATAACGGTTAAAAAAACATGAAATAACACGATGGGACTTTAGGCCTACAGGCCCTGAAAACGCATACATTTCAGGGGCTCTTCAAACGCAGCGAAGAATACCCCACTAATTCATCAGTTTCCTGTTAGTAACCTTTTTTGAATAGGAAATTAACATTTAGCCGAGAAATTTTGTCCAAACGGCAAAAAATTGCAGAAAGTCGCCCCGCAATTGTGTCTAATCCGGTCCGATTCCGAAAATCGGCTACGGCTTCTCCTGGGTCTTTTAGGTACTGCTGAGGGAGTATCAGTCTAGTAAGACGAGTTATTGGCCTGATCCGGGTGTATTTCGTCGGCAACTTCGTCCGGATCGACGTCGTTGATCAGCAACACCTCCCTGACGGTGTCGATATCGCTGAGTATCTGTTCCACGCGACCGGGGAAATCGAATTCATTGACGTCGTTGGCCTTCGGCATGTAGCAAAAAGCCGTTTTCAAGGCATGCAGTGCTTCATCATCCAGAGGATTCATGCGTGTTCTCCGGCATTGTTGCCGCACAAGATCGAAAAACAAGCCGGATCGAACGCCAGCCGCGTGCGCAACACAGCCACTTCTTCGGGCGCTGCCGGGTAAGCCCAGGCACCATCGACGACGGTAGAGCCATCGGGCAGCGACACATGGTAATACTGTGCGTCACCCTTCCATCGA
Organism: uncultured Granulosicoccus sp.; assembly: GCA_938016235.1. Lineage (GTDB taxonomy): Bacteria > Pseudomonadota > Gammaproteobacteria > Granulosicoccales > Granulosicoccaceae > Granulosicoccus. The sequence continues at coordinate 10,377 of CALLPU010000091.1, forward strand.
CACGGGTAGGCCGTGTCTGATGCAACCAGTGCAACGCCCGTCAGCTCATCTAGCGGCACATACAGGACAGCAGGCCTGTCACCTTCCACCAGGGCAATGGCCATATCGGTACGGATCAGCGTTGTATCCTGGTGTTTGACGACCACGACATCGTCAACGAAGCGCGTTTTGAGATAGCGGTCTTGAGCCACTACCCGATAACTGTTTTGCATAGGCTTGGACTCAATATCAATAACTGCGCAGCTGCCCTACCAGAACACCTTGAAAGCTGACGCGCCGGGCATCGTAACGCATCGTTGCCATCGTGCTGTTCTCTGGAATGAGTTCGACCACACCATCGACGGTTTGACCGAGCCGCTTCAGCGTGGCCTCCTGCCCGTCAATCAGTGCAACGACGATATCTCCGGGGGTTGCCGTGTCCTGCTTGCGCAGGATCACCGTATCGCCGTCAAGGATGCCGACATCCATCATGGACTCACCTGTCACTCTTAGTGCATAGCGGTCGGGCCCGATGAAGAACGCTGCCAGGTCCAGGTAATTGGCATCTTCAATAGCTTCGATAGGCTGCCCAGCGGCAATTCTGCCCAGCAGCGGTATACGCGTGGCGGCGTCGGAATTGTCCAGTAACTCTACCGGCAATGACATGGGTTTTTCGACGTTGGACTCGGGTTTGAGGTGAGTCAGGGAGCCTGCTCTGAAGGGCGCTGGAAGTCGTTGCACGTTGGACGATGGTTCCGGCATGGACAAACCGACGATGCGCAGACCTCGCCAGCCGTTTCCATGCCGCTCCAGCCGCCCTTTGGCAATCAGCGACTGAACGTATCGGTGCACGGTACCTTTGGATTTAAGGCGCAGATTACCCGCGAGTTCCGCTATGGTAGGGGCAACGCCTTCGGCACGAATATGGCGTTCAATTGCTGCCAGAACACGCGCCTCCAGATGAGTCAGAGGATTTGAGGATTCCATGAATGTTCTCCAAATGTACTCTCATATCATAGAGAACGTTTAGAGAAAATTCAATGATTCATGAATACCCTGTCGCTGCCGGGCCTTCGGTGTTGCAGCAATCTGAATTGATGCCTAAACGATGCAATCATACAAATACGCTCAGCCGATCAAGAGTGGACTGGAATTACCCTGGTGGTTCACCCATCAACGCCCACCCGTCAACGACGACTTCGAACAACGTGTGGTAAGTCTGCCGCAGCATGCCCACTGGGCATCCACCCAGCTGCCCGGCATCGAACTGCGCGTTCTGGAATATGTACCGGGCGAAAAAGCACGTCTGACCGCCCAATTGCGACTTGATCCTGACTTGTCACCGTCCAGGCTGGGGGACAACCCGGACCTGGAAATTCTCATGCAGCGCGGCGAGCTGGAATCCGCCATGGGTGCTTACCCTGCTGGCCTGTACCTGCGTTTGCCATTGACTGGAGACAGCAACCTGCAAACGCTGACACTCCGCTGCACACCCCCTGCAAGCGGCACTATCGAATCCGTTGCGCAACCCGCCCTGCTGTATCTGGCAGCCGGTCAGATGTTGACCACCGATACCGAACAGCGTCGACTGGACACCACCGATGAATCCCGTTGGTTACCCGGCCCTGCTGAGGGTACCGAAGTGTTGCCACTGCATGGGCATGGTACGGGTAACGTCATGCTGATTCGCTGGCTGGATACCGTGGCGTTCAAACCCGGCCTGGACCCAATGGGCGAGGAAGTGCTGGTCCTGAACGGCATGCTACATGACGCGCAGGGTCACTATCCAGCCGGTAGCTGGATTCGCAATCCGATTGCAGCCTGGCAGGCCTGGGGCGCAAAAGCCGGTACCGTGGTTTACTACAAGAACGGTCATTTCGCTTCCCCGGCCGACGTATCGTGACGGGCACCGCCAACAACAGATACGAGCCATCCCGGCTGGCTACACTGATCAAGGACGAGGCGCGTTCTTTAGGGTTGTCTCACTGCGCTATCACCGATACACACCTGGAAGCGCACGAAACGCATTTACTGAACTGGTTGAATGACGGGTTTCACGGTGAAATGCACTACATGGAACGTCATGGCACACGCCGAAGCCGGCCCGATGAGCTGGTGGAAGGCACGCTGCGCATCATTTCGGTTCGTCTGGATTATTTTCCGCCTGACGCCACTGACGCATGGGCTGTTTTAGGCGACCCGTTGTCCGCCTATGTGTCACGGTATGCGCTGGGCCGCGACTACCACAAGGTGTTGCGCGCGCGGTTGCAGAAACTGGCTGACGCCATTGCACGATACGCCGGCCCTTTCGGTTACCGCGCGTTTGTGGACAGCGCACCAGTGCTGGAAAAGGCGCTGGCCGAGAAGGCCGGACTCGGCTGGATTGGTAAACACAGTAACCTTCTGTCCGCAGACGCGGGAAGCTGGTTTTTTCTCGGTGAGTTATATACCGACCTGCCGTTGCCGATTGATCCACCACAAACTCAGAAGCACTGTGGCAGTTGCACAGCCTGCCTGCAGGCATGCCCCACACAGGCCATCGTTTCACCCTACCGTGTAGATGCCAGACGTTGTATTTCCTATCACACGATAGAATTGAAGGGCTCCATTCCTGTGGAGTTTCGCAAAGCCATGGGAAATCGTATTTACGGCTGTGATGATTGCCAGCTCGTGTGTCCGTTCAACAAATTCTCCAACGACACCCGGGAGGCGGACTTCTCAGTCCGGCATGGCCTGGACAGCGCAACGCTCGTGGAACTAGCCCACTGGACAGAAGCGATGTTCAAGGAGCGCATGGCCGGCAGCCCGATCCATCGTATTGGTCATGAACGCTGGATACGCAACATAGCAGTAGCCTTGGGCAATGCACCAACCACACCCGATGTTGTCAACGCCCTTCAACAGCGCAGCTCCGACCCATCGGCGCTGATCAGAGAACATGTTGCATGGGCTCTGACGCAACACACGCTCAATACCGCCGGCTAATCACTAACCCGGCTTTTCGTAGACC
>CALLPU010000092.1 GCA_938016235.1 uncultured Granulosicoccus sp.
CGGATCGTAACTTGTCCAGGCTGAAGCATATTCGGGCCTGAACAGCGGACTTTCGGGCAACACGGTATCAGCACTTTCCCGAGCCAGGCCGTAGTACAACACCTGGTTTATTTCATATCGGTTAATAGCCAACGACATGGCCCGACGAACACGAACGTCTCGAAACAGCGGCCGCCATACCGCATCCTTGCAATTGAGGTTGGGAAACAATGCAACACTAGAACCACGTGATCGTCGCCACAACGAGACCTTCAGCGGAAATCGCGCTTCAGCCTCCTTGATCAGCGTGTAATCGGGAAGCCCGATACCGGCGGTCTGCAGATCGCTCTCCCCTGTTGCCGTTTTGGCCGCAATGATCTCGGATGAACTGATATTCAGCTCTATCCAGTCAACGTACGGCAACTGCTTGCCATTTTCATCCACTCGATGAAAGTAGGGATTACGCTCGAATATGAACTGCTGCGCAGGTGGCTCAGTCCGGGGCCGCCACGCCTCCAGCGTGGGAAGTTCAGGGTTTTCCGGCCGGTTCTGGCGGGACATCTTGCGATGCAGACCGACCCAGTCATCAACACGGTATTTTTCGATATCGGCGGCCAGTTTTTCGGCTGTTTGAAAATCTGCGTGGTACTGCTTCATGTACTCACTGGGCAGCAGCAGGGTTTGCGGTAGCGGCGCAGCCAGGCGGCTGAGAAACTGCGGATTGGGTAAATCCCAGCTGTATCGCACCGTCAATGGATCCAGCACTTCAAACGTTGCCAGCTTGCCGTCGACCTTCAAACTGACCGGCGGTCCTCCGCGCAGTATCTCTGTATTCAGTACGACGTTGTCCCAGAAGTAGCGGAAATCTTCAGCACTGAGCGGTTGCCCGTCAGACCATCGGTGCCCCTCACGCAGTCGGAAAGTAAATATGCGCCCTTCGTCTATCGTGTACGACTCCAGTATGTCCGGAATCAGTTCCAGCTGCTGGTTATAGCCAACCAGACGCGAGTAGCTGTTGATGGGTACATAGCGAATATCTTTCTGACGGCCGATCAGAATACGCAGCTTGCCACCGTGGTATCCCGCTGTACGCCCCATACCCGCCAGATCAATCACACGCGGGTTAACCGGAAGACGTTCTGCCAGAGGTGGCAGATCGCCTGCCGTGACACTGGCTTCGAAGAACGCTGAATCCAGGGAGTCGGCGCGCACCTGGATCGGCAGCGCAGCCGCTGCCATCATTTGCAATAACGTGCGCCGGGTAATCACGCTCTCAACTCTCCAATATCTGCATTGCTGTTGGCCAGCACGAAATGATCATCCCCCAGATCCAGCGGCGCAAGCGCTCCGGATGAATCGTCTGCGCGAAACACATCCGCCCACGATTGTGATGACGTGGCACTTGTCTCGCCAACCGCACCCAGGTCAAGCCGCTTGTCCAGATCCGGGAATGGCACAGCGTTCATTAAAGACTGCGTATAGGGGTGAACCGGATTCTGCATGATCACTTCTCTGGGCGCCATTTCCACAATCTTGCCCGCCCACATGACAGCAACACGATCGGCCATGTAGTCCACAACGGCCAGATTGTGTGAGATGAACAGGTAGGTCAGACCCAGATCACGCTGCAGATCTTTCAACAGATTGAGAATCTGAGCCTGCACCGAGACATCCAGTGCAGATACCGGCTCATCGCAGATAATCAAACCCGGTGTTATCGCAAGCGAGCGGGCTATTCCGATACGCTGACGCTGCCCACCTGAAAAACTGTGCGGGTAACGTTGTAGCGCGTTGGTTCCCAGGCCTACCGCCTCCAACAGCGAGGTGATCGCTGTATTGCGTTGCTGCGCGGTTCCACGTTGATGGATGTCGAACGGCTCTCGCAATATGTTGCCTACCGTCATTCTGGGTGAGAGCGACGAAATCGGATCCTGAAACACCATTTGAATTTTTGTTCGCAGTTCATGCAATTGCTCACCCGTGGCACTGAGCACATCAACCGGGCCCGACCCATCATCGAACACAACGCTGCCTGTATCTGGAGTCACAGCATGCATCAGTATCTTGCTGAGCGTGGTTTTACCGCAACCGCTCTCGCCTACCAGCCCAAGGCACTCACCACGTCGGATGTTAAAACTGACTCCATCCACAACCGGTACGGGCTTGTTGCTGTCACGAATCTGCCAGTCCTGCTTGCGGGTAATGTAGGTTTTGCTGAGGTTCTCCACACGCAGCAGGATATCGGGCTCCTCAACCGACGCCTTCTCGGGTGCCAGCAGTTTTTCCTGCAGGTTTTCCACATTCGTATCGATATCCCGGAGAGGCGTCAGGCGGGTGTTACTGTCCATGCCGAAATTGGGAATCGCCGCCATCAGCCCTTTCAGGTACGGGTGCTTGGGTGATCGAAAAATAGCATCGACAGGCCCCGCTTCCATAATGCGCCCCCGGTAGATGACAGACACTTCATCCGCCATGTTTGCCACAACACCCAGATCATGGGTAATCAACAGCACGGCCATTTTCAGGCGGGATTGCAGTTCCTGAAGCAACTTGAGTATCTGCGCCTGAATGGTGACATCCAGGGCCGTGGTGGGTTCGTCCGCGATCAGCAGAGCCGGCTCACAGACCAGTGCCATGGCAATCATGGAGCGTTGACGCATACCACCTGACAACTCAAACGAATACATGTCAAAGATCTTTGCGGGATTATCAAACCCCACCAGTCCAAGCATGTCCTCAACCCGTTCTCGTCGCTCTTTCGGGCTTGATACCGTATGCTCGCGCAGCACTTCACTGATCTGGTTGCCAATCGTGTGCAGCGGGGAAAAAGAGGTCATCGGCTCTTGAAATATCATGCCGATTCGACGACCTCGTATCGATCGAATAACACGACCATCGTGCGGCAACTGCACCATGTCGCACTCGTTTTCGGTGGCCTGGGCATCGTTGAACAGGACCCGCCCACGGACATCCGCTATCTCGGGCTCCAGCCCCATGATCACCTGGCTGATAACCGACTTACCCGAACCGGATTCTCCTACCAGCGCAGTAACCTTGCCCGGAAGCACTCGGAGGCTTGCCCCCTTGACGGCTTCAATACGCCCGCCACCGGGCAGTGGAAAGGTAACGTGTAGATCTTCGATCCGCAGCAGATCGTATCCGGGGCTTAACTGTTGCGGCATAGTGAGTTCAAGAGTTCGGTTCCACACAGGATACACATTTGTGCCACGATAACATCTGCCTGCACGGCCTGGTGAAGTGGAACAGACAAGGTGAGTAAATCAGCGTAACAACATGCCAGCGAAACAGAGACTGAAGCAGGAACTCGACCGAGCAGCCGCATTGGCCAGGGAGGGAGCCTTCGAGCAGGCGCGCGCCGTGTTGAACACGATCAGGCGAGATCCTGAGTGTGGAGCGCTGGGGCATCGCACGTCGCTGAACCTGCCAAGGCAACTCCAATCCGCCTTCCTGAAACTGTCAAAAGCAGAAAAGGATGCTGTTGCACGCGTTGGTTATCAATACCATCTCGTTCCGCCGCCGGATACGCTGGCGCGTCATGCATCGTTCTCCAGCAACGAACGCCGGTCCATGACTGCCGCTAATCGGCTAACCGTGCCCCGCACACTGCACCAGATCTGGATCGGCAACGCACCGCAACCCGCAGGCACTGCAGCCTGGCAGCGTCATGCCGATGAACACGAGTACCACTATCGCTTATGGCGCGAAAGCGATCTGGCTGAACTTGGTATCACCGACAACCCCGTTTATCAGATGATGCTTCAGAAAGGTGACTACCCCGGTGCCGTGGATGTTGCCCGTTATGTGGTCCTTCAGAAACTGGGGGGTATCTATCTGGATTGCGATTGGTACCCGGCTCGCCAGGATGTGAGCTTTCACGATGTAATGCCTCTGATGGGCTTATCGGTGATGGCAGAGCCAATACCCCGTAATACCGGCAAGGGGGCATTGCTTCTAGCCAACTCCCTGCTGGCAACACCCGCCAACCACCCGGTATTCAACCGGCTGATCGACGTACTCGATGAGGTAACACAAACACTACCTGACGCTCCAGCCTGGTGGGTCACCGGCCCTCTTGTATTCACGCTGGTAGCGCGAGGTGGGCCCATTACACTGGCTGACGCCGGGCTGGTTGCAGGCTCGTTACCGCAGGACACGGCCCAGACAGATGTCGATGCCTGGTGTCATGACAACCAGACCAACGATGGCGGGTTGTTACTGGCGTGGAAGTCCTGGATCTGGTGAGCGCTCAGCTCTGCTGAACGACAACGCATGGCGGTTGAGCGAACATGAAGGTATCCGCGCCTGTAAACCGTTCATGCCTGGTGAACTGGAACAGTCAAATGCGCATTTTGACTGTTCCAGTTCACTAGCCAGGCCGAATTGACTCAATCAGCTCATGACCAGACAACCACGTCACATCCTGCCGCGTTGCCGTCGCTCTGAACAGGTTCTCCATGAATTGCCAGGCAGGTTCATCGTGCACAAGATGATGTGTCAGCACTCCGACCGGGTCTGTGTTCTGGCGTAACTGAGCAATCAATTCATGTACCAGCGTTGCCGCGTCTCGACCACCCCGGTTGCCTTTCCAGTCGATGATATCCACATGCGTATTCAGCAGGCTGATGGCTGAGGGTGATTCATTACCGAAAGTGGACAGAGCCTGAAAACCCACGGCCGATAGCTCTGCCACTACCGCTGGGCTGATACGGTTCCAGGGCGGGACCAACAGCGGGACAAATCGCCCTGCGTGTAATTCACGGAGTGTTGAGAACCCCTTGCGCAGCTCGCCCAGAACAACATCCACCGATCTATGCGCGCCCAGCTCCTGCTTCTTTTCATTTTCCGGAGCGTGGTTTTGATGGGCCCAACCGTGAACCGCAACCGCCACCTGCTCAGCGCTGGCCAATCGCTCAGCGAGTAGTGTATCGGTATGCGCCGGTATCACGGCCAGTGTCAGTGGTATTGCGTAACGACTCGTCACCTTTAGTAATCGGTCGAGCGCATTGCCCGGTGCAATTGCATCGTCATCGCGCAACCAGAGCCGCACAGCACCTGCATCCCGAGTGCGTGCATCCAATGCTGAATTCAATGCTTCAAGCGTGTCGTCCGTCATCATGTCGATAAGCCTGCATGTTGTTGCAGAAGGGATCTGAGTGTACTGCTCGCACTGTCAAACGAGTGTGCCGTACGAACTCGCTGCATCGCCTGATGGGCCATGGCGTAGCGTTTTGTTTCGTTAACCAGTAAGTGCTGAACGGCAGCGGCATAAGCCGTGTCATCGCCCGGCATTGTGAGAAGGCCACTGCTGCCGTGCTGCACCACCTCCGGCACGCCCGCCGTGTGAAAGGCGACAACCGGCAGCCCGCAGGCTTGTGCTTCCAGATAAGCCAGACCATACGCCTCACCGCAGCCAGGCCAGACGTACAGATGACTCTGGGCAAGCACGTCGGCTATTGCGCTCTGCGATAACTCGCCATGCCAGGTGATACGACTTTCAGGAAATCTGGAAAACAGTTGTTGTACGTTCTCCCGCTCTGGCCCGTCGCCGATGATGGACAAGCGCCAGGCCTCATTTTGAACCT
>CALLPU010000093.1 GCA_938016235.1 uncultured Granulosicoccus sp.
CTACCACGACCGTGTCAGTGCGGTTCTCCCACGCGCGCATCATGGCCGTGGATATGTTCCGCGGCCCCGACCACATGGCCAGGCACAAACCGTTCATGCGTGAGAGCGCCTATTTTAACGAGGCAAACGCACGAGCCGCGGCTTCGATGGTTTGCTCGATGTCCGTATCAGAATGGGCCGCGCTGGAAAATCCGGCTTCAAATGCCGACGGTGCCAGGTAGATACCGTCGTTGAGCATGCTGTGAAAGAACTGCTTGAAGTGATCGTTGTTACACGCCATGACGTCATCAAATCCTGTGACCTTTTCCGCCTCGGAAAAGAAAAAGCCAAACATGCCGCCTGCATGAGACACACAAAAGGGTACGCCTGCAGCATCGGCTGCTGACTTCATCCCGCTGAGCAGTCGCCCGGTTTTCTCGTGCAGGTTCTTGTGGAAGTCGGGTGCAGACAACAATTGCAATGTCTTGATGCCGGCGCTCATCGCAATCGGGTTGCCAGACAAGGTACCGGCCTGGTAGATCGGGCCGGCGGGTGCAATCTGTTCCATGATATCCATGCGCCCGCCAAAAGCGCCCACGGGCATGCCGCCGCCAATGACCTTACCCAGTGTTGTGAGGTCGGGGGTGACGCCATAGCGTTCCTGAGCGCCACCCAGTGCCACGCGAAATCCGGTCATCACTTCGTCAAAGATGAGTACGGTGCCGTGTTCTGTACACAGCATTCGCAATGTTTCCAGGTAGCCTGGCAGTGGCTCCACGAAGTTCATGTTGCCGGCAATCGGTTCTACGATGATGCAGGCCAGCGTGTCTCCCTGTTCGGCAAACAACTGGCGAACCGCGGCATCATCATTGAAGGGTAGTGTCAGGGTGTGTTTGGCGAAATCAGCCGGTATGCCCGGTGAACTGGGCACACCGAGAGTCAGTGCACCAGAACCTGCCTTGACCAGCAAAGAATCAGAATGCCCGTGGTAGCAACCTTCAAATTTGAGGATATTGTCACGACCGGTAAACCCGCGCGCCAGACGAATAGCACTCATGGTGGCTTCCGTGCCGGAGCTGCACATGCGCACCGACTCTATTGACGGGACGATTTTGCAAATCAGTTCTGCCATGTCCACCTCGAGTTCAGTAGGTGCGCCAAAGCTCAGCCCATGCTCGGCCGCTACCTGCACGGCGGCAATGACCTCAGGGTGCGCATGCCCGAGCAGCATGGGACCCCAGGAGCCCACATAGTCGATATAGCGTTTCTGCTCGGTATCGGTAATGTAGGCGCCGCTGGCACTGGCGATGAACCGCGGTGTGCCACCCACGCTGCCAAAGGCGCGAACGGGAGAGTTGACGCCACCGGGAATAACTTTCATGGCGCGATCAAACAGCGCCTGAGCGGCAGTGTGGGGGGTTGAATGAGTAGTGGCAGACACGCAAGGCTCCGTGGCATTAGGAATTGACAGGCTAGTGCGCACCATATTACGGCAAGTATGGTGTGTAAATGAGACAATGCAGCCATAACAATCGGCAAATTGACATTCGTGGAATTCAAGAAATATCACTGTAGCGTGTGCGGCCTGGTGTACGACGAGGCGGCAGGCTGGCCGGAAGAGGGCATTGTCCCCGGCACTCGCTGGGACGACGTGCCACTCAATTGGAGCTGCCCGGATTGTGGTGCGGTGAAAGATGACTTTGACATGGTGGAAATCAAATGAGCCAGACAGGCACAACCCTTAGCCAGTTCCTGATTGAACAGGGTCGGTTGCACGGCGATACGGACGAGGCTCTGAACGGTCTGCTCAGTGACGTCGCGACAGCCTGCAAGCGATTATCCAATCTTGTGCGGCTGGGCGAACTTGCCGGGGTGCTAGGCGCTGCGGGTCAGGAAAACGTACAGGGTGAGGAGCAGAAAAAACTCGACGTCATCGCCAATGAGGTTTTCATCGATTCCCTGCAACGATCCGGATACCTGGCCGGTATCGCCTCAGAAGAGATGGACGCTCACTACCCCATTCCGGCCAACTATTCGCGGGGCGATTATCTGCTGGCTTTTGACCCGTTGGATGGCTCCAGCAATATTGACGTGAATGGGTCTACCGGCACCATTTTTTCCATTACCCGGCACAGCGGTGACGGCGCGCCCACCGACGCCGATTTTCTGCAAAGTGGCCTTTCACAAGTGTGTTCCGGCTACTGCCTGTACAGCTCTGCTTCGATGTTGCTATTGACCACGGGTCACGGCGTGTCCGGTTTTACGCTGGATAATCGGGAAGGGGAGTTCATCCTGACGCACCCGGAAATCAAAGTGCCGCGAGCCACACGCGAGTACGCGATCAATTCGGCTTACGCGCGCCACTGGCTTGCCCCGGAAAAGCGCTACGTGGAAGAGTGCCTGGCGGGTGTCGAAGGGCCGCGCGAGAAAGACTTCAACATGCGCTGGGCAGGTTCCATGGTGGGCGATGTGCATCGCATCCTGTGCCGGGGCGGGGTGTTCATGTACCCGATGGATGCGCGTTTGCAGGCCGATGGCAAGGCTGGAAAATTGCGTCTGCTGTATGAAGCCAACCCGATGGGCTGGCTGATGGAACAAGCGGGTGGTATGGCTCATACGGGCACACAACCCATCCTTAGCATACAGCCGGATTCACTGCATCAGCGTGTACCCGTCATCATGGGCTCCGCAGAGGAAGTGGAGCGGCTGATTGGCTACCATCAGGAACTGGCGGGGTAGTGCAGTGAGCTCTCAAGGCGAGCGCTTCTGGGAGACCAAAACGCTCGATCAGATGACAGACGCGGAATGGGAATCGCTGTGTGACGGGTGCGGTCGCTGTTGTTTGCAGAAGCTGGAGGACGAGGACACGGGGGAAGTACATTTCACGCGGGTGTCGTGTCGATTGCTGGATGTAGAGAGTTGCCGATGTTCTGATTACGAGAACCGCTTCGAGAAGGTGCCGGATTGTCTGCTGATAAAACCGCTCTCCGACGAGAAGCTGAGCTGGCTTCCCGAGAGTTGTGCCTACGTGAAACTGAGCCGGGGCCAGCCGCTTGAAAACTGGCACCCGCTGCTCAGCGGTGACCCGAATAGCGTGCACAGTTCACGTATCTCAGTTTCTGGTCGTTGTATTTCTGAGACTGAAGTCCCGGTTTCAGAATTTATTTTTCACCTTATTGAATGGGATAACAAGCCACCCAGTTAGCTGATCAACGCGTTAAGTCAAGTCCGAAATGTTATTAATATCATTTGGTTGCAGTATCTTTCAGAGGTTTTTTTTGAACAAATAAGCGTGGTATTTCCGCAACGCTTGTGGTTAAATTGACGCAACCAATGGCAGAAACTTTGCTTAAGGCAGATTGGCTGGTAGCCATGACGCTTTTGTCATTAACCTATTCTTGCCGGAGACTTACATGATGACTGTCAATGCTGAAGCGAACTCCTCGTCTCATTCTGAAATGGGATCAGGCGAAGGGTCCGGTGTGGAGCGGCGTGCCCGCCTGCACAACACCATTGAGTCTTTAGTCAAGTTACGTCAGGAAGTGGTGGTCAGCTATTGCCAGCTGTCAGGCATCAGTTCGTTCGCTGCCCGTGAGGTGGAAAAGCCTCGCGTGGAGGCCGATCAACTGCGCAGCTTCTGTCAGATCATGGTTGACTACACCGCGATGGGGCACTTCGAAGTGTACCAACGCATCATAGAAGGTAAAGAGCGTCGTCGCGCTGTTAAAGACGTAGCGGCAGAGGTGTACCCTGCCATCGCAGAAACCACAGATTACCTGGTCGATTTCAATGACAAGTACGATGCGTTTGAAGGCACTGACGATGACGTCGAGATGCTTGCTGGTGATTTGTCCCGGCTTGGTGAAATCATCGCCGTGCGTGGTGAACTGGAAGACCAGATTCTTACTGCGCTGGAAAAGTAACAGCGCCAGCGCGCACGCCTGGATACAGGCATGAGCGCGCTACGATTGAAAAAGCGGGAAGAGCGCCGTATCCAGAGTGGTCATGGGTGGGTTTTCTCCAACGAAATCGACACTCAAGTCACCCCCCTGAAAGGCCTTGAAGCCGGTTCGGCAGTGACGCTGGAAACAGCCAACGGTAAATTCGTTGCGCATGGCTACGTTAACCCTCATTCATTGATCTGCGCCCGTGTAACGAGTCGCCGAGCTAACGAGCCTTTCAACGCCACTGTTATTCGCGCCCGTTTGCAGCATGCGCTGGATCTTCGCGAAAGGCGCTACGCCGAACCGTATTATCGCTGGGTTCACAGCGAAGGCGATTTCCTGCCGGGCCTGACGGTAGATCGGTACGGCCAGGTGCTGGTGGTGCAGATAACCACCGCGGGTATGGAGTGTTTCAAGGATGCCGTGGTGGATGCGCTGCAATCACTGACTCAGGCTTCTGCCATCTACCTGCGCAACGATAACGGTATTCGGGAGCTGGAACAGCTGCCGCTGTATCGTGAGTGGGCCGTGGGTGAAGCTGTGGATGTGCTGCGCATACAGGAAAACAATCTGCACTTTGAAGTGCCTGCAGAACTCGGGCAGAAGACCGGTTGGTTCTACGATCATCGCGACAGCCGCGCCGAACTGGCCCACTGGGTACGCGACAAGCGTGTGCTGGATGTCTACTCCTATCTGGGTGCCTTCGGGCTCAATGCGGTGGCTGCCGGTGCGTCCGCTGTCATGGCAATAGATGCATCAAAATCCGCCGTCCAGGCCGCTTCTGCCAATGCGGTGCTCAATCAGTTTCAGGACCGTTTCAGTGCTCAGTGTGCTGATGCGGTAGAAGCCATGCGCACTCTGTTTGAAGAGGGCGAGCGGTTTGATGTGGTGGTGCTTGATCCGCCGGCGTTCATCAAGCGGCGCAAGGATCGTGAACAAGGTCTTCGGCACTATGCGCTGAATAATCGGCTGGCCATGCGGTTACTCAACCCGGGCGGCATCATTGTGAGCGCTTCCTGTTCACAGGCGTTGAGCCACGATGATCTGCTACAGCAGATGCGGCTGGGAACTCCACGCGGATCCACGGGTCTGCAAGTACTGGCCACCTTGCGTCAAGGCGCAGATCATCCTGTGCACGTGGCCATGCCCGAAACGCTTTACTTGTCCGGTGCCGTTGCCCGCGTGGTTTAAAACAGCCGACGGGTTATAATCGGCTCCTGCCACCGCACGCCCACCAGGACCCCCTGTTCTCGATGCTGCAATATCCTGATATCAACCCAGTAGCGCTCGAGCTCGGGCCCCTCACGATTCACTGGTACGGCATTACCTATCTGTTTGCGTTTCTGGCTGGCTGGTGGTTGGCCAAGTGGCGAGCCAACAAACCCGGTTCCGGCTGGAAGCCGGATGAGATTGGCGATGCGGTTTTCTACATTGTGCTGGGCGTTATTCTGGGCGGCAAGATTGGCTCCTTGCTGTTCTATCAAACAGAACTTCTGTTTACGCAACCGTTGCAGGCGCTGAATCCGTTCAGCCAGTATGGCTGGCGGGGCATGTCATTCCACGGCGGCTTTCTCGGTGTGCTGGTGGCGTTCTGGCTCTATGCCCGCAACACGAATCGTACGTTCTTTCAGGTGGCAGATTTTTTTGCCCCGGTATTTCCAATTGGTCTGGGTGCCGGTCGCATCGGCAATTTCATCAACGGCGAGTTGTATGGCCGAATCACCGATGTACCCTGGGGAATGGTTTTCCCGCATGCAGGCCCAGAGCCGCGGCATCCCAATCAGCTGTATCAGTTCTTTTGCGAAGGCGTGATCCTGTTTCTGATTGTGTGGATTTTTTCATCCAGACCCAGACCACTGAAAGCCGTGTCTGGCATGTTCGTGCTGGTGTACGGCATCTATCGTTTCCTGATTGAATTCGTACGCCAACCCGATGCGGAGCTTGGCTTCATAGCATTCAACTGGTTAACGATGGGGCAGTTGTTATCCTTCCCCATGATACTGGTGGGCCTGTATCTGCTGTACAGCGCGTATCAAGGTGGCAGCGACAGTAGCAGCGTTCCACAAAGCGCCAGCCCGGTAACCGCCACGCCGCCCAGCAAGCCCACAGGGCGAACGGGCAAAGCGTCCCGCAAGCGTAAAAAATAACCTCAGGAGTTTGTGAGTCGTCGTGCAAACCTATCTGACTTTACTGCAGCATATACTGGATCACGGTGTCGACAAGTCTGACCGCACAGGCACCGGTACGCGTTCCGTGTTTGGTTATCAGATGCGCTTTGATCTGGCCGCAGGTTTCCCGGTGCTGACTACCAAGAAGCTGCATCTGAAATCGATCATTCACGAACTACTCTGGTTCCTTAAAGGCGATACCAATATCGCGTACCTGAAGCAGAACGGTGTGCGTATCTGGGATGAATGGGCCGATGAGCAAGGCAACCTCGGGCCGGTGCACGGCAGCCAGTGGCGAAGCTGGCCGACGCCCGATGGTGGACACATCGATCAGATCAGCCAGCTTATTACGCAGATAAAAAACAACCCGGACTCCCGTCGACACATTGTCAGTGCCTGGAACGTCAGTGACATCGAGAACATGAAGCTGCCGCCGTGTCATGCACTGTTTCAGTTCTATGTGGCTAATGGCCGAGTGAGCTGTCAGCTGTACCAGCGCAGCGCGGATGTGTTTCTGGGTGTGCCGTTCTTTTCCGGCATAGCGAAAAATTTCTATAAAAATAAGCGATATAAATTAATGACTTAGACAGGTAAATAAATCATAGCGCTATGATGAATGATTGAATGTCGGGTATAATGAGCGTCAAGTAGAGGGCCGCTATACTGATCGCTTTGAGAGAACCTCTGCATGAGACATCCCGAACATCAATATCTCGACTTGATGAACCAGGTTATGGAACATGGCGACGAACGAGTCGATCGAACCGGTGTTGGTACGCGGTCAATTTTTGGAGCCATGCTTCGCTTCAATCTGAACGATGGCAGTGTGCCTATCCTCACAACAAAACGTGTCTACTGGAAGACAGCCGTGAAGGAGATGATCTGGTTCCTTACCGGTGGCACGAACATCCAACCTTTGCTTC
>CALLPU010000094.1 GCA_938016235.1 uncultured Granulosicoccus sp.
GAGCAAATGCTCAAGTCCCAACAGGTTGAGGGGGTGTTCGGATACGTCAATACCATTCGGTTCTCCGCCAAACTGTCGGGAATGAATCCAGATGAAGATATCCGTTTTATCTCCTACGGCGATTATGGAATGGATCTTTACTCCAACGGATTGATGATTCCCAAGGTTATGGCCGAAGAAAATCCAGAGCTCGTTAAAGGCATGGTATGGGCCATCAACAAAGGCGTTGCTGACACGTTGAGCGACCCAGATGCTGCGATTGATGCCGTGTTCAGACGCGAGCCTTTGATTAACAAGGAGATTGAGAAAGAGCGACTGTTGGCAACACTGAAAGATGA
The DNA here is from genome assembly GCA_938016235.1 of uncultured Granulosicoccus sp. Taxonomy (GTDB): domain Bacteria; phylum Pseudomonadota; class Gammaproteobacteria; order Granulosicoccales; family Granulosicoccaceae; genus Granulosicoccus. The sequence goes on from CALLPU010000094.1 coordinate 339, forward strand.
AATGAATCACCCTGAGTTGGCGACTACCGGTTTGGGCAACGTGGATGCTGCCAGATTTAAAAAGGCGATAGATCTGGTGGTGAAGGCATCGGAGCTACCTAGAACACCCGCAATGGATGAAATCTACACTGACGCCTTCTTACCGGAAGCTGATGAACGCATTTACACGCTACTCTGAGACCGAGTAATGGATCTTGCGTTAACCGATAAGGTGGTGGTTGTCACGGGTCCTGCGAAAGGCATGGGTGCTGCTATTTCGTTGGGATTTGCGCGTGAGGGAGCCAAGCTAGCCTTGCTGGGCCGTGACACCAAGGCAATCGTGCCTGTTACAGACCAGGCAACAGCCATGGGTGTGGAAGCGGAGATATTTGCTTGCGATGTGACATCACCCGCGGCAGTGGATCATGCCATAGCTGCGGTTTTGGCTCGGTTTGGCAATCGTATAGACGTACTGATTAATGTTGCCGGTGGCACAGGCCCTATAGGCAAAACGGGCATTGAAACAACGGCAGACGAATTTGACGACATCTTGCACCTGAATATGCGTGGCCCTTTTAATCTCATCCGTGCAGTTGCACCCGTGATGAAGCAAAACGGCGGCGGCAAGATCGTGAATGTCGGTGGCACGTTTGGTATGCGTGGACGCGCTATGCGCCTGGCCTATTCCAGTTCCAAATGGGGGTTGCGTGGTGTTACCAAGAGTTTTGCCATTGAACTGGGGCCGGACAACATCAACGTTAATCTGGTTGCGCCCGGCATGGTCGACGGTCCTCGTTTTCGCGACAAGGTGGTGCCCCAGGTGGCTGCTCAGCACGGTATCTCTCTTGAAGATGCGGAACAACGTCATGCTGCTGACTACGCACTTGGCCGTATCAGTACCGATGAGGATGTGGCCTCTGCCACGCTCTTTCTTGCCTCTGAACGATCGCGTCAGATTACAGGCATAGACATGCCAGTTGACGGCGGTTGGGCTTCCCTATGAACAATCCTTTGTTTGATTTGATCCTCAAAGGCGGCACCGTGGTTCACGAGACTGGCAGGGAGCTGGCCGATGTGGCTATTAGCGGGGAGACGATAGCAGCGATTGGCGCGCCTGACTCATTAGGCGATGCTACTGAGGTTGTGGATGTCTCCGGACAGTATGTCATCCCGGGCGCCATTGATATGCACGTTCATTTTCGTGAGCCTGGTTACACGCACAAGGAAGACTGGGAAACCGGTTCAGCGGCAGCTGCCATGGGGGGTGTAACCACCGTGTTTGAAATGCCCAACACCCATCCACCTACAAGATCAGCCGTTGAGTTCAGGCAAAAACAGGAATGCGCAAAGAAAGCCTGTGTGGATTTCGGGATTTATGCGCTGTTGGCGGAGGACAACATTGATGAAATTCAAGGATTGATTGATGCCGGTGCGAATGCATTCAAGTGTTTTATGGGCAATACGTTTGGCAATCTGCCTTCGCCCTCTACCGGAGCCATGCTGGAAGGCTTCGAGATTATTGCGCAGTCGGGTTTACGAATATCCCTGCATGCGGAAACGGCCTCGATCATGGCGTGGCGTCAATCAAAACTTGAAGCAGCCGGGTTAAATCAACCGCTGCATCATATTGTGGCTCGACCCGAGGTTGTGGCAATTGAAGCGGTAGCGCGCGCAGCCATATTGTCTGAATGGACAGGTGCACGCATCCATGTACTGCATATCTCTTCTGCTGGCGAACTGCGGCCGTTGTCGGAAGCCAAGAATCGTGGTGTTGATATAACCGGCGAAACCTGTCCCTGCTATCTGTTGCTCGACGCCAGCGATTATGAACGATTGGGTAGCGTTATTCGGGTTAACCCGCCAGTGCGTGAGAAGAAAGATTCAGTGGCTATCTGGAACGCCTTGCAATCAGGTGTTGTCGACATGATAGCGACCGATCACGCCCCGCATACTCTGGAGGAAAAAACGAACGACAACATCTGGAAAGCGGATTGCGGATTTCCAGGCGTGGAAACACAGATGCCCCTGATGCTTTCAGAGGTTGCTGCAGGGCGTATGACGCTGGAGCATTACGTGCGTATCTCTTCGGCGAATCCTGCGAGAACGTTTGGGCTATGGCCTTGCAAGGGAAGAATTGCGGTTGGCGCCCATGCCGATATCGCCGTCATTGACATGGCTCGGCAGGAAATCATCTCGGCTACCAAGCTTCACAGCCGCGGCAAAGTGACTCCTTTCGAGGGCAGGGCTACCACGGGTGCGCCCATTCACACGCTGGTGCGTGGTCGGTTTGTACAACGAGACCGGGCGATCATGCCTGGTGTGTCCGGGCACGGTAAACAGGTCACCAATATCCAGAGCATGCCTGCGCCGAAACCTTGCAATGTGGACCAGAGCCTGGCAGCGGTATTGGCGACAGGCGAGGAAACATGATCGACGAGCGCTTTGTCCAACTGGAGAACGTTGGCGTAACGTTCGGTGACGGAAACGATGTCACAGAGGCGCTGCAACCGACATCCTTGAACATTGCCAAGGGAGAATTCGTGGCGCTAGTGGGTCCCTCAGGCTGCGGAAAATCCACGATTCTGAAGTTAGTCAGCGAACTGCTGAAACCGAGCACTGGCAATATTTTTTTCAGTGGTCGAGAGCTGGGTGCAGAACCCGTTAGAGTTGGTATGGCCTTTCAGAGTGCGTCACTTTTGCCGTGGTTGAGTGTGCGTGACAACGTTATGCTTCCCCTCAAGATTGTTCCGCCATTCAAGCGGGCATTCAAGGAAAAACGCCTGGGGGAATATCGTGAACGTGCAGATGCGCTGCTCGCTCAAGTAGGGCTTGAAGACTTTGCCGATAAGAGCCCCTGGCAATTATCAGGTGGCATGATGCAGCGTGCCAACTTGTGCCGAGCATTGATTCATGACCCGGACCTCCTGCTGCTCGATGAACCGTTTGGCGCATTGGATCAGTTCACCCGTGAAGAGTTGTGGCAAACACTCCAGGACCTTTGGCTTGAACGTCGGTCTACTGTCATCCTGGTTACCCATGATCTGAGAGAGGCAGCCTACCTGGCCAGTCGTATTTGCGTGATGAGTGCGCGTCCCGGCCGCATTATAAAGGACCAGGAAGTCACCTTCGCACGCCCCCGTCCTATAGATGTGTCGTTTGAACCAGAGTTTGTGGCACTC
>CALLPU010000095.1 GCA_938016235.1 uncultured Granulosicoccus sp.
TCGCTGAGGGTCAGCCCGCTCACACTGTCCACCCGTTTGCCAGCAACCTGCCCGGTGGCTGTCAAACAGGCGCACACCGCCGCATCATCAACCAGCACGGTACAGGCACCACAATCGCCAGCGTTACATCCGATCTTGACATCAAGACACGAGAATTGCTCACGCAACACACCCGATAGTCGTTGTGTAGGTGTTGCATCCGTGGTGACTTCCTCGCCATTCAACACAAATGAGACAACGCCAGCTTGCCTGCCCGTAACAGCATCCGTAGCAACAGCTGAAGGTTTCGTGCTCATGCCCGTCCTCCAGGGTTTGTTTGCTGAACGCTTGCTGCGGGATGGCCTGGAAGCTCTCGGAGTGTTTCAGATAACAAGCGACACACAATCTGTTGAACCGCACTCAGGCGATAGTGCCCACTACCCCGCACGTCATCTATTGGCGCCAGTTCGCTCAGCATGCCCGGAGCGACCAACGACAGGATATCGGCTTGCACGGGTTGTCCGATCAATGCCTGTTCAAGCCGCACAAGTCGGCGCGCAACCGCGGAGCAGGCACCCACCGCAATTCTGACATCAGACAACACACCATGCTCATCAGCAACCAGCGTGACACTGGCCATCACTATCGAGATCACCAGATAGCGTCGGGCTCCCAGCTTGCGAAACTGACTGCGGGCGCTATCACTGATGCGTGGTACATGAATGCAGATCAGCATTTCGTCATCTGATCGTGCCGTCGCTCTGGGGCCGGTGATGAACTCGGACAGTGGCATGACGCGCCGCCCGCGTACCGACGCCAGTTCCACGCTTGCATTTAACGCCAGCAGTGGGGGTACGCCATCCGCTGCCGGAGACGCATTGCACAAGTTACCGGCAAGCGTTGCGCTGTTCTGTATCTGTACCGACCCCACTTCAAGCGCTGCCGCCTTGAGTGCATCAAAGACACGCGGCAGCTTCGCAGCTACGATATCCGTCCAGGTAGATCCTGCGCCTATCGACCACCCGGTCTCTGTCTCGCTAATGTCCCGCAGGCCGTTGATGCGAGTGATGTCCAGTACACGATCGGGTGCGGCACCGTCTCGTAGCGCAGGATAGAAGTCTGTGCCTCCGGCTAGTATTGGCAAGGGAGCGTGTGCCAGGGCATCAAGCGCCTGCTCCAGTGTCAAACGGGACTGAGACCCTGCTGCATCATTCATCGATCACGATCATCACTGTGGTTCAAGGTTGGCAACAAGCCCTTACCCGGCTGGCTAAATGGACAAGTAGGCATCACGTATCTCAGGCTGTGACTCCAGCTCAGCGAACGTTCCGTCAAACTTCTTCAACCCGCCCTCGATAATGACGGCACGGTCTGAGACTAGACGGGCGAAATGCAGATTCTGCTCGGATAGCAAAACAGGCAGCCCTTCCGATTTAAGCTTCAGGATGGTCTTCGCCATTTGCTCGACAATGACCGGTGCGATACCTTCTGAGGGCTCATCGAGCAGCAGCAACCTGGGATTCCCCATCAGTGTTCTGGCGATGGACAACATTTGCTGCTCCCCTCCAGACAACGCTTTGCCACGATTGTTGCGACGCTCGCCCAGGTTGGGAAACAACTCAAACAGCACGTCTTCAGTCCATGCAAACAAACCGGGACGTGATGGCTGCCTGCCCACTTCCAGATTTTCACTGATGGTCAGATCCGTAAAGATACGCCGCTCTTCGGGCACATAGCCCAAACCGAGTTTGGCCACTTTATGCGTTGGCAGGCGCGTCAGTTGATGACCATCAAACTCTATCGTGCCACTGGCAGGTTTAACCAGTTGCATGATGGATTTGACCGTGGTGGTCTTACCTGCACCGTTGCGCCCGAGCAGGGACACAACCTCACCAGCGCCGATGGAAAAACTCAGATCGCGCAAGATATGCGCCTTACCGTAGAAGCTGTTGACACCCGTAAGCTCAAGCATCATCGGACTCACTGGCAAATACACTGCCACCACCCAGATACACCTGCTGCACCATCTCGTTGTTGCGAATGTCATCGACCGAGCCGTTGGCAATCAGCTCGCCTCGATTCAGCACCATGATGCGATGCGCGTGTGCAAACACAACGTCCATATCATGTTCGGTAAACAGAACGCTGATAGAGCGTTGCTGGACAATGTCTGCTGTCAATTGCATCAGGCCGATACGCTCCCTCGGCGCCATGCCGGCAGTGGGTTCATCCATGAGAAGCAAGGTGGGTTGATGGCACAACGCAATCGCCAGTTCCAGTCGCTTGAGATCACCGTAGGCAAGAATGGCGCAGGCCCGTTCCGCCTGCTCCGGCATGCCCACCAGCTCCAGCAGCGCCATGGCTTCATCACGATACAGGCGTGTGGCAAAGGGCTTGAGAGAATACAGTCGCTTATGATGCGATATCAGCGCCATCTGGATATTCTCGATAACGGTCATGGACGCGTAGGTGCCCGTTATCTGAAAGGTCCGGCCCACCCCCTTGCGCCAGACTTTTCGCGGCAGCATTCCGGTGATTTTCTCGCCGTTCAGAAACACGTCACCACTGGAGGGCTTTAACTGGCCCATCAACATATTGAAGCACGTGGTCTTACCAGCGCCATTGGGGCCAATCAAGGCCAGCAGCTCTCCTTTCCCCACATCAAAACTGACATCGCACACAGCCTGCAAGCCGCCAAACGACTTACTCAAACTCTGCACTTGCAACACACTGCCAGACCCTGTCTGCATGGCATTCTGCTCGCTCATGATGGCACCACAGACTTGGTTGTGAAGCGCTCATAGACACGCCGCAAAGAGCCGACGATGCCATACGGGGCCAGAATAACCACGACGATAATCAACAGCCCCAGAGCCAGTCGCCAGTATTCAAATCGCGTGAGGTAGTCCTTCACCAGCTCGAAGGATGCAGCACCAACGACACCACCGGACAACGTTTTCACACCACCGAGAAACACGACAATCAATCCATCAAAGGATTTGGCAATCTCCAGTTCGTTGGGAAACACACTGCCTTTGGAGAATACGAACAAAGCGCCAGCCACGCCGGCCAGTGCACCTGCCAATGAGAACGCCATCCATTGCACACGCTTGGTATGAATGCCGGTCGCTTCTGCCTGGCGTTGTGAATCGCGTGATGCTCGCAGCGCGTAGCCAAAGGGAGAATGCGCAATGTGCCTGAGCAGAATGATGCCGCCTACACCCACTATCACCGTGAACACGAAATAGGTATTGGCATCGGACAGCCAGGCTGAGGGCCAGATGTCGACGATGCCATCATCACCACCGGTAAACTCATCCCATTGAAACACCAGCGACCAAAGCAATTGCGCCAGCGCCAGTGTCAGCATGGCGAAGTACACACCGGTTAGTCGCAGACACAACCAGCCAATAATCACAGCCGCCATCCCGGCACCCACCGGTGCTAATAGAAAGGCCAGTTCCATGGGTGCATTGGCTTGAGAGACCAGTAACGCGGCAACGTAAGCACCACCGCCAAAATAAGCGGCATGTCCAAATGATACGAGGCCACCCAGCCCCAGCAGGAAATGCAGACTGGCTGCAAAGAGACAGAATATGATGATGTCGGTTGCCAGGATAACCAGAAAATGCGAACCGGCAAGTGGCAATGCCAGCAACAGCAGTAATAATGCAGCCACAATCCATCGGGTTCGGACACTGGCCGGTTTGATGGGCCGTTCCGGTTCTCCAACCTGACCATGCTCACCGGCCACCTCCTCTCTGCCAAGCAAGCCGTAGGGCCTGATGGTGAGCACAACAGCCATTACAACGAACATGAGCACCAGCGTGCTTTGCGGTATGTAAGACACACCGAACACGTTCAATACGGAAATCAATACAGCGGCGATATACGCACCGGGCAGCGAACCCATGCCACCAATAACCACCACCACGAAAATGGCAGCGAGAATATTGAAGTCCATTAGCAGATCAGCACCGCCTTTGGGTAGCTGAATGGCACCGCCCAGGCCGGCCAGAGCCGCTCCGAGAAAGAACACGCCCGTGAACAACCATGACTGGTTGACGCCCAGCGCTGCCACCATTTCACGGTCTTGTGTTGCTGCCCGAACCAGCACGCCAATTCTTGTGCGGGTGATCAGGTACCACAGGGCAAACAGCACAAACGGCGTCATGGCGATCAGCGCAAGATCGTATAGAGGAACCGGTTCGCCCAGGATACGTACCACGCCTTTCAAACCAGGCGCTCGCGGGCCTAATACATCTTCCGCCCCCCACACCAGCAGCGCAAGATCCTGAATCACCAGGATGACGCCAAACGTGGCGACGAGCTGGAACAGCTCAGGCGCCTTGTAGACCGGTCGCAGCACCAGCACTTCCACAATAACGCCGATCAGACCCACGATGAGCCCCGAAAGAAGCACCGAGGACCAGAAACCAATGGCCCCTGGCAACACCTGCATCAGGGAATATCCAACAAATGCACCGAGCATGTAGAACGAGCCATGCGCAAAATTGACTATCCGGGTGACGCCAAAGATCAGCGACAACCCGGATGCCACCAGAAACAAGGTGGCTGCGTTAGCCAGCCCAGTCAGTACCTGGGCAATGAACAATCCCATGATGATTCAGGTGATTCCTGGTGGATTATTGGCTTGCGGGTCTCATGGCTGCCACCTCTTCATCGGAAGGCAGATAGTTCGCACCTTCCCGATAGCTCCAGTCGACCATGACGCCTGCGCCATCCTTCAGCGCTGTTGTGCCCAAAAACGCGCCCATGGTGGACTGATGATCCTGTTCTCGAAAGTGGATCTTGCCAACCGGTGTTTCCACATCCAGGCCGATGAATGCCTCACGAAGTGCTTCCATCTCGGTTGAGCCGGCCCGAGCAATGGCAGCAGCGATAGACTGCGCTGTCATGTAACCCACCAACGATCCAATTTTGGGGTTCTCGTCAAACTTGGCTTGATAGGCATCCACAAACACCTTGTTTGGCCCATCCACAAAGTCATACCACGGGTAACCTGTGACAACCCAGCCTTCTGGAGCCTCGTCGGCCAGTGGCTCGAGGTACTCCGGCTCTCCAGTTAGCAAGCCATAGACATTCCGCCCATCAAACAGACCACGAGTGGTTCCTTCACGAACGAACTTTGCCAGGTCACCACCGAATGTCACGTTGTAAATGGCATCAGGCTTAGCGCGCTCCAGCGCCTGCACTTCAGCCCCGGCATCGATCTTGAACAGAGCCGGCCATTGTTCAGTAACAAACTCTACATCTGGCCGCAACGCCAGCAAGGCTTTCTTGAATGCAGCGACTGCATCCTTACCGTAGGCATAGTTGGGTGCAATGGTGGCGTATTTGGTTGCGTCGGTCTTGGCAGCAGCCTCGGCCAGCATGGCAGCCTGCATGTAGGTGGACGCTCTGAGCCGAAACGTATAGTCGTTTCCGCTCTCCC
>CALLPU010000096.1 GCA_938016235.1 uncultured Granulosicoccus sp.
GGGGCCATCCAATCATGTAGCCGTTGTTGACAGAGAAACACTGAGCGTCACCGACTACATATTGGTTGGTCGCCGGGTTTGGCATATGGCACTGACTCCCGAGGAGGACATGCTGTACACAACCAATGGCGTGTCCGGGGATGTCACCCTGGTAGATGTTGCGACCCGAAAGGCATTGAAAACCATCAAGGTTGGCAGATACCCCTGGGGTGTTGCCATTCTACCCAAGGACAACATCCCCCAATAGTCTCGCGTACGTACCATGACCCTATTAGTGTTTGATTCTGGTATCGGGGGGTTATCTGTTCTGCGCGAAGCACGCATGCTCATGCACGATCATCCCTTTGTGTATGTGGGTGACGATGCCGGATTCCCCTATGGTGATTGGGAAGGTGCAGCGCTAACCCGGCGTATTGTGGGTTTGTTCGATACCTTGATTGAGCGATTTGATCCGAAGCTTGCCATCGTAGCCTGCAACACGGCATCGACGTTGATCATGCCGGCATTGCGCAAGCGGTTTGACATTCCCTTCATTGGCATCGTACCGGCCATCAAGCCAGCGGCCGAGCGAACCGCTTCCGGATTGATTACTGTGCTTGCCACACCGGGTACGGTCAAGCGCCGCTATACGCTCGATTTGATTGATCGATTTGCGAGCCACCGTCAGGTCAATCTGGTGGGTGCCACACGGCTTGCGCGTTTGGCTGAAGAGCACATGCAGGGCCATGCTATCGACATCGAAATCCTGCGCGAGGAAATATCACCCTGTTTTGTAGAGAGCGGTGGTAAGCGCACCGACATCGTGACGCTTGGCTGTACTCATTACCCGTTTCTGGTCAATGAAATGCGCAAGATTGCACCGTGGCCTGTGGATTGGCTGGATCCTGCTGAGGCCGTCGCCCGACAGGCACTACGCGAATTGAGCCGAACGGATGGCACTGTCGTACCGGAGAACGACAAGCGCATCGACGCTCGACAGCAGGATATCGCAATCATGACCTCACCCAGTCCCAGTGCCGCCGTAACCCGATTGCTGGGCGGTTTAGGCTTGCAACTAACCGATATGCCGTTTCCATCACTGACAGACAGTGGATTTGTTGTGCCATGAAATGGCGAGTACCAGAACTTCCAGAAGCCGACCTGTCTCGCATTATCGAGATGGCCTGGGAGGATAGAACACCCTTTGATGCCATCGAAGCCAGTTACGGCTTCAGCGAACAGCAGGTCATTGCGATCATGCGTCGCCATTTGAAAGGTGGCTCGTTTCGCTTGTGGCGCAAGCGGGTAACTTCACGGTCCACCAAACACATCGCGACTAGGCCGGCGGGTGTACAAAGAGCCTACTGCCCGACACAGTACAAGCAACGATAGGCACGCCGCGACACATGCTTCAAGCCGCAGACATTCAGTACCTGGTCGTACATTGTTCAGACACGCCAGACAACGAGCTCATAGGTGCAGCCCAGATCCATGATATGCATCTTGGTTTCGGCTGGCATGGTGTGGGTTATCACCGAATCATCAATCGGCAGGGCCTTGTTGAACACGGTCGCCCTGATTACTGGCAAGGTGCCCACGTGTATGGTCATAACGAGATCAGTCTGGGCGTTTGCCTGATCGGCAGGAGCTCATTCTCAACTGCCCAGTTCGATGCCCTGGAGAAGGTGCTGCGTGACTGGCGAGCTGCTTATCCATCCGCTGCTATCTGTGGGCATCGGGATTTCAGCTACACCGACAAGACATGCCCCAATTTCGATGTGGCACAGTGGTGCGCCAGCAGAGGTCTTGCCGCACAGAACCCTCCGCCAGCTCAGGCGTGACTTGACTCCAGTTGGCTGAAAGAACCCGGATGCTGGCCGTTGTGAGTCTGAGTGTGTATTACCGCTGCTCGTTGAACACGTATCTGGCCAGGACTATTCGTCACCCGACGACGTATGGAGAAATGTAAAGCGGTCTCGCAGAAACCACAGCACAATCAATGATGGAATCACCATCAGCGCCGTGATGATAAAGAACAGGCCCCAGTCACCTTCCAGGGCATCCACCATGGCACCCGATGAAGATGCCAGTAGCGTGCGGCCTGCGGTGCCCAGGGATGCCAGTAGTGCGTATTGGGTAGCGGTGTAGGTTCTATCCACCAGCAGTGAGATAAACGTGACAAAAATAACGGTTGCGATGGACGCCGTCACGTCATCTACCAGTACAGCAGCGGCGAACAACAAAGCGGAGGGTTCACTACTCCATGCCATGAACGAGAACATCAGGTTGGTTGCCGCCATGGCTATACCGGCCAGAAACAGCGCCTTGACGATACCTTGCTTCACCGCAAACCAGCCACCAATCAGGGTGAATACAACCGTTACCACCCACCCCAGTCCCTTCGAATAAATAGCGATATCGGACTTTGAGAAGCCCACTTCCTTGTAGAAGATGATGGACATCTTGCCGACGAACGCTTCACCGATCTTGAACAGAAAAATAAACGCTAGGATCGCGATGGCTACCTTGATGCCGTTGTGTCGGAAGAAGCTGGCAAAGGGTGCCACTATCGTACTGCTCAGCCAGGCGAACAGCCCTTTTTCACCCCCGCCGATGGCAGAACCAATTGTCGCCTGGTCCTGCGTCTGTGCTCTTTCACGCTCACGCCATGAAGCTTCCGGGATTAGCAGTAGCAGTGCATTCATCAGTACGATCAGCACTGCCAGAATCTGAAAGGTAATAGGCCAG
>CALLPU010000097.1 GCA_938016235.1 uncultured Granulosicoccus sp.
GAAAGCGATCAAGCCCGTCGCGCTGTACCAGACCCATGGTGCCCGCGTAGTGAAACGGCCAGATGGCTTCGCTGCCATGAGTGTGTCGTATCTGTTCAAAACGCTGCACTATCGTATCCAGCGCTGTATCCCAACTGATGGGAACGAACGCAGGCACCTGCCCACGCCGTGCCTCCTGTTTTGAACCCACGCGCATCATCGGTGTCAGTAGCCGATCTGGATGATGAACCCGCTCGGCGTAACGTGAGACTTTTGCGCAAATAACGCCCTGCGTGTAGCTGTGGTCCTTTGCGCCATACACACGACCGATGGTGGCCTCGTCCAGCACTTCGACATCCAGCGCACACACACTGGGGCAATCGTGTGGGCAAACCGTGCGCTGGCGTTCAGCCATGGTCAGCTCGAAGGGCTGGCTTGTCGGGCGGCCAGCATCTCGAAGTACCGAGCCACGGCCTCTGCCCCGGGATCGTTGACGCCGTCGAGGGATGATTCGGGCACATACGCTGAACGTCCGGAACGGGCTTTGGTCATGGTGCCGGTTCGATCTGCCCCATCACGCGCTCGCTTTGCAGCCGCCGACAAACTCCCGCTCGACAGCAGTTCATCCAGTGCTGGCACCAGAGCATCGACCATCGTTCTGTCACCAGGCTCTGCGCCACCGTACTCCATCATGCGTTGTACCCCAACTCGCAATGATGCAAGGGTGGCACCACCACTGCGAGACGCATCGCTGGCAGCTGAAAACAGAATGGCCAGTAACACACCGCTAGAGCCTCCCATGGACATGGACAGCTGATCGCTGATCGCACGCAGTAATGCTGGTGTGTCCGCCATGGGTAACTCAGGCGCCACCGCCTGAAGGGCTCTGGCAGCCTGTGCCAGCGTCGACCCCGTATCACCATCTCCTGTCTTTGCATCCAGCACATTCAGGTCATCCTGCATACCCATGAAGGCTGTACAGCTGTCGTTAATCAGAGCTGCAATGTCCGCGTCGTGACTGGCGGCAACTGCGCTGGCTTGCATACCGTCGGGCATGGGTGTTTGTGCAATGCTTCTGATTTCTGCACAACCGGGCCACGCAGCCACGTCAACCGGCGATTGCAAGGCGGCCAACCAGTCTGCTCTGGCGGGAAGTATAGAGACACTCAATCCGTGCATGTCCAGCGATGTCATCATCGACGCCGGACCAACCACACCGCGTAGCCGGCTTGCCGTATCGGATTGCAGCAACGTGTTCAGCACCGCCTGCATCTCAAGGGGGGTGGTACCGCCGAGATTATTCAGTAGCAGCACATGACCGTCGCCTTCGGCCTGGCCACTGAATAACGTGCTCATGATCGTGTGACAAACATCAACAGCGTTCGTAAACGGGATGGTCTGCACACCCGGCTCACCGTGAATACCCAAACCCAACTCAGCAGAGCCAGCCGGTATGCGATCGTCTTTGTCACTACCCGGCACGGTGCAGTTATCCAGCGCTACACCGTAGCTTCGCGCAGCACTGGCCACGTCACGTGCAGCCGCTGCGACAGTTGCCAGCGACTCACCCTGCTCTGCCAGGTAGCCCGCTATCTTGTGAACGAACAGGGTACCGGCTACACCTCTGGGTTGAGGCAGGTCAGGTAGTGCGATGTCGTCACCAACCACCACCATCTCAACCTGCTTGCCCATGGCCTTGGCCCGCTCGGCGGCCAGACCAAAGTTGAGACGGTCGCCGGTGTAGTTCTTGACGATCAGCAAACAGCCGCCCTCGCCGGTAACCGCCAGAATGCCCGCCAGCACAGCCTCCACACTGGGCGAGGCAAACACCTCTCCACACACAGCAGCGGTTAGCATACCGGCACCTATAAAACCGGCATGCGCAGGCTCATGGCCAGACCCGCCACCCGATACCAGTGCAACCTTGCGGCCATCAAAATCCTGCCGGTGTACCACTTTGATGTGAGGGTAGCCATCCACTCGGCTCAAGGGCTGAGTGCGCAGCAACGCATCCAGCGCATCGGTGACCAGGGTCTCAGTGGAATTGATGAATTGCGCCATAAGATAGTACTCTTGATTATTGGTTACGCCCTGTCACGGTTCAGCCGCGAACGCGCTCACCGTTCTGGTCAAAATACAATGCATTTCTGGCGCGCAGCGTCATCTCGGAACCGGGTTGAATACGGTATTCAATATCACCATCACCCAGGGTCACGATACGATGATCACCCATGCGCAGGTGCAGGCGGTTCTGGTCGCCCAGAAACTCAACGCGCTCCAGCGTTGCAGCCACTTTCATGGCCGCGTCATCATTGTCAGATGCCCTTGTGCCTTGCCCGATAACATCCAGGTGCTCTGTGCGAATTCCCATGGTAGATGCACTTTGCGGCGCACTCACCCCACCCATGACGGATACGGGTAGTAGATTGATCGCTGGCTGGCCAAGCCTGGCAGCGACATGAACGTTGACAGGATCTTCATAGATCTCGCGTGGTGTTCCCAGCTGCACTAATCGTCCTTCATCCAGGATACCGATACGATCAGCCATGGTCATCGCTTCAATCTGATCGTGAGTCACATAGAGCAGAGTTGCACCCAGCTCTTTCTGAATGCGCTTGAGCTCCACGCGCAAATCGCCACGCAATTTTGCATCCAGGGAGGACAACGGCTCATCCATCAGAAAAACAGCCGGGTCTCGAACCAGTGCGCGACCAATGGCAACCCGTTGCATCTCACCACCGGACAAGGCGGTAGACCGGTTATCGAGTTTGTGCGCGATCTGCACCAGCTCGGCCACGTGTTCTACCCGTGCCTTGATCTGACTGGCGTTCAAACTGTGGGCCGGCGACTTCAGCGGAAATGCAAGGTTGTCCCTGACGCTTAAATGTGGATACAGGGAATATTGCTGAAAGACGAAAGAGACGTCTCTTTGTGAAGGTGCGAAGCCCGTTACATCCTTGCCATCAATCAGGACTGAACCTGCCTCGGGTTTTTCAAGGCCAGCCACCAGCCGTAGCGTTGTGGTTTTCCCAGCGCCTGTGGGCCCGAGCAACACGACGAATTCACCATCGGCGATATCAATGGACACATCATCCACCGCCACCAGATTCTTGAATCGCTTGCTCACGCCACGCAATGTCACGTTAGCCATGATAGTGATCTCTCAAGGTAGGCGGCGTTCGTTCGGTGGCAAGCGCACGCCCGGTGTCGGCATCAAACACAGACAGCGTCTCTGTCATGAAGCCCAACCCGACGTTATCACCCAGCGAAAATTGCTGATGAGATGGCACCCGGGCCTTAAGCATGCCATGCGATGTTTCAATGGTGAGTACCTGATTGGTGCCCAGGTATTCGGAGCCGTAGATGGCCCCGCGTAAACCGGAGGAATCGTCAATGAGTACATTCTCTGGTCGAACGCCCAGAGCTTTCTTGCCGTAGTCTGCCGAATGGATCAACCGTGGCAACTCCACTGCATTGCCATCCAGACTGATCCTGGCACCACCGGGCGGCAGGCCACTTTCAAAATGTACAAAGTTCATGGGTGGCGAGCCAATGAAGTCAGCCACATACATGGTGGCTGGATGCTGATAGATTTCATCGGGTGTTCCAAACTGCTCGATGATGCCGTGATTCATCACGGCGATCTTGTCAGCCATGGACATGGCCTCCAGCTGATCGTGTGTGACGTACACGGTGGTTGCGTGAATCCGGTCGTGAAGGTCGCGCAGCTCATTAACCATCAGATCCCTGAACTCAGTGTCCAGCGTACCCAGTGGTTCATCCATCAGGAAACAATCCGGGCGCCGAACAATGGCCCGGCCCAGCGCCACACGTTGACGGTCTCCCCCTGCCAGCCCTGATACGGAGCTATCCAGGATATGATCGATACGCAGCAGCTTTGCCGTCTCCTCCACTCGCTCTCTGATCTGTTTGCGCGGCATGCCCATGGCCTTGAGCGGAAATGCCATGTTGTTACGCACATTCATGTGCGGATACAGCGCAAACAACTGAAAGACAAAGGCAATATCGCGCTCGCGCGCGCGCTGATTAGTCACATCCTTGCCGCCAAGCATGATGCGACCGCTGGTAGGCAACTCCAGGCCGGCAATCATGCGCAGCGTGGTGGTCTTGCCACACCCGGATGGCCCCAGCATGACAAAGAAATCGCCATCGTCGACAACGAAATCCGACTGCCTGACCGCAACGAAATCGCCGAAGGTCTTGTGGAGTCGTTCTACGCGTATCTCTGCCATCAGTAATCCGTGTTACTCATCATCAAAGCGCTATTCGGGAAATTTTGAAACGATGATGAACATCACTGTCCCGACCAGCAAGGTCACGAACGAATAGGTGTACAGAATCAGTGTAAACGGCTGAAAGAGCATGATGAAGCCCGCGGCAATGATCAACGTTGCCAGATTCTCCATGATGCCGCGGCGCAGTAGTTTCGGCCACTTGCCCTCTGGCTGTGACTGGCCAGTTCCCGTGCTCATTTGCGGACAGCTCCAAACGTGATTCCACGCAGCAATTGTTTGCGCAGCAATATTGTGAATACCAGGATGGGAACCACGAATATGGTGGTACCGGCAGCAACGGCAGGCCAATCCAGACCGCCCTCCCCGATGATCGTGGGTATGAACGGCGGCGCTGTCTGTGCGGTACCCGATGTCAACAACACTGCAAACGCATATTCGTTCCAGGCGAATATCAGGCAGAAGATAGCCGTAGCAGCTATCCCGGTAGTCGCCTGCGGCAACACCACTTTCCAGAATGACTGCAGGCGCGTGTAGCCATCAATCATGGCGGCCTCCTCGTACTCGCGCGGTATTTCGTCAATGAAACCTTTCAGCAACCACACGGCCAGCGACACGTTCACCGCGGTATACAACAGAATCATCCCGAGTGCTGTGTCCGACAAACCCAGTTTGCGGTACATCAGATAGATGGGTACTGCCACCGCAATCGGCGGCATCATACGCGTGGACAGGATAAAAAAGAGCAGATCATCGGCCAGCGGCACCTTGAACCGGGAGAAACCATAGGCCGTGAGGGTTCCCAGGAATACGGCAAGAATGGTTGAGCCAAACGCGATGATGAGTGAATTCTGAAATCGTGGCCAATAGTTCGAATCACCGACGATCACCATCTGCCGCTTGCGTGTTATTTCATCGCAAATACCTTCTGGAGGTCCCAGTGCTTCCACATACTCGCGTGTTTGCCTTGAGCGGGTCGTGAACAGATTGCAGTAGCCTTCAAGTGTGGGTTCGAAAAACACCTTGGGGGGGTAGCTGATGGAATCCGGCGGTGACTTGAAGCCCGTGATCACGATCCAGAACAACGGAATCATGGTGATCAGTGCATACAGAATCACCAGAAACCCGGCAACGGTCTTCGACGTTGTTGTCGGCTCAACCACAGAGTGTGCGCTGTTCCCGCTCATCGCTGCTTCACTCGATTAAGCGCCTTCACGTAAATATTGGCCAGGCCGAACACCGCAACAAACAGGATGATGGCAAACGCCGATGAATAACCGGTTCGCCACTTCTCGAAGGCTTCGCGCTTGAGCGTGATGGAAGCCACCTCGGTGGTGGACCCCGGCCCGCCGCCAGTCAGCAGCATGACCATGTCGAACATCTTGAAGTTCTCTATGCCACGGAACAGAACCGCCAGCATGATAAATGGCAGCGCCATGGGTAGCGTGATAGACCAGAAGCGTCGCCAGTTCGATGCCCTATCAACCTCAGCGGCCTCGTAGATATAGTCGGGAATCGAGCGCAGCCCCGCCAGACAGATCAACATGACATAGGGCGTCCACATCCAGGTATCCACAATGACAATCGCCCACGGGGCTAGATCCACAGAGCCGAGCATTTGAAACGAAGATGGCTCAGCGCCTGTAAAAAACGTAACAATGTAATTGAACAGACCGATCTGAGGCTGATACAAAAAACGCCAGAAATTGCCAACCACCGCCGGTGACAGCATCATCGGAATCAGGATGACGGTTGTCCAGAACGCATGCCCGCGAAACTTGCGATCAATCAGATAGGCCAGTGCAAAACCGATCAGCGTCTGCAGCAATATGGTCCAGAAGACAAAATGCGCCGTGGCCTGCATGGCCTGCCAGATGTCGGGGTCTGTGAGTATGCGCTCATAGTTGCGCAACCCCACATCCTTGACTTCGGCGTTCAGCCGATTCGCCCGATAGTTCGTGAACGACAACTTGACCGCCCAGATCAGCGGAAAGATGTTGATCGCCAATAGCAGGATGATGGTGGGGGCAATAAACCACCACGCCACGGCCCTGTCCGACAAGCCCTTGATAGAGCGAGACATGCGCGCGGGTGTCAGGGCTGCAGCCTTGTCGGCTGAGCGATCCAGAATACTCGGTGGATTGTTTGGCACGTATTTTATGTGATCACATCAAACATCTTGCAACAGGAAAGCGGCCCAAAATGCTTCAACAACCCGGGCTATCCACGACAGGCAAAAAACCGATCGCCTGTCATGAATTGCCCGGGCTCACGCTACCTTGAGCCGCGCAAGCACACCAATATGAGCTGTTAGAGTACGCCTTCGTCTTCGAAGACTTCCGTCCAATCCTCGATCAACAGATTCAGCGCCTCTTCTGCAGTGCCCTGGTCGGCCACAATGTAGTCATGCAGTCGTTTTTGCATGGCCAGCAGCAGTTGTGCATAGGCCGGCTCCTGCCAGAAATCCTTGACCTGATTCATCGCAACCAGGAAGTCTGCAGCAAATGGCTGGGAGTCCTTGAACGAAGGATCATTCAGCACATCGTTGTGTACAGCGTAACCACCCAGCGACCACCATTTGGCTTGTGTTTCAGGTTGTGCAAACCACTTGATGTAGTCCAGTGCACCTTCCATGTTGTCGGTATAGGAAACCACTGAAATACCCTGGCCACCGAGTGTTGAACCTTCAACGTTTTGCGAAGGATTAACGAAGAAGCCAATCTTGTCGCCACCCACGTTTTCGTCTTTGACGAGTCCTGGAAAAAACGCAAACCAGTTCATGGCCATGGCAACCTGCCCAGACTTGAACGCATCCAGCCCTTCACCCATGTAGCTGTCGGTATATCCGGGTGGTTGGCAGCACTTGTAGAGTTCCTTGTAGGCTTCCAGACCCGCGATGGCTTCTGGAGAATTGACGGCGCCGTCCATGTCGTACTTGCCCGGGGTGTTCTCGTACTTGAAGCCGTACGGGTACATGGCAGAGGTTGCCCCCATGGTGATACCTTCCGACGCCCGCTCGGTGAAGATGGCGGACCCGAACACCTTGTTACCGTCTATTTCCCGGTCGTTGAAGAATTTGGACGTTTCTATCAACTCATCCCAGGTTGTTGGTGCTGCCAGATCGCGACCGGCCTTTTCCTTGAACTCCGCCTGTAGCTCAGGGCGTGAAAACCAGTCTTTGCGATAGAACCAGCCGTTGGCATCACCCATGGCGGGTAATGCCCAGTAGTTAGGCGTTCCCTTGGGCCAGGTGGAGTAAGCTTCCACGGCAGCCCCGGCAAAGTTGTCCATTGAAATACCTTCAGCATCGAAGAAGTCATTCAACTTCACGTAATGCTGGTTCTCTGCCGAACCACCCAGCCACTGACTATCGCCGATAAGCAGGTCACACAGTTTTCCGCCGGAATTCAACTCATTGAGAATCCGGTCGGCAAAGTTTGGCCACGGCGTGAACTCGAAATTCATTTCGATGCCAGACTGGGCTTCAAAATCCTTCGACATCTCCACCAGCGCATTTGCCGGGTCCCATGCCGCCCAGCACAGGGTCAGCTCATCAGCCTGTGCCGAGAATGATGCTGCGCTGGCCGCAATCGCCAGAATAGCCGTTTTTTGAAATCGCATACTTCCTCCAATGTTGTTAGAACTCGTTACAGATCCAGCGATTTCCACACACCACCTTCCTGTGAAGAGGTGACCACTGCGGAAACGAACGCGACGCCTTCGAGGCCATCCTGAACCGTGGGAAACAGGCTGTCAGCCGGTGGTGATTTCCCATCGCGTGCACGGATAATGGCATGGGCCGCGTCGGTATACAAATTGGCGAACCCTTCCAGATAGCCTTCAGGATGTCCGCCCGGTATGCGAGTTAGCGCATTGGCCGCCTCGGTTGCACCACTACCGCCACGCGTCAACAAGCGTTTGGGCTCACCCAACGGTGTGTGCCACAAATAGTTGGGATCTTCCTGTTGCCACTCGAGACCACCCTGAGACCCATACACCCGTAGCCGCAGGGCGTTCTCATTGCCCGCGGCCACCTGACTGGACCACAGCATGCCTCTGGCACCACCCTTGTAGCGAAGCATGACGTGTGCGTTGTCATCCAGCTGACGACCGTCAACAAAGCTTTGTATGTCTGCACATAGCGCATCCAGCTCAAGGCCCGTGACGAAGCCTGCCAGATTGTAAGCGTGTGTACCGATGTCGCCAATACAGCCGCCCATGCCGGAGCGTTCCGGGTCGGTCCGCCACCCGGCCTGTTTCTGCCCACTGTCTTCCAGTTTGGTGGATAACCAGTCCTGCGGGTATTCCACCTGCACCACTCGCACGTCTCCCAGAACACCTTTCGCGATCATGTCACGCGCCTGACGAATCATGGGATAACCCGTGTAGTTGTGCGTCAGGACAAACAAGGCCTGACTTTTCTGCGCCACCGCTACCAGCGCTCGCGCATCGCTGAGCGTCGAGGTTAGTGGCTTGTCGCAGATAACGTGAATGCCCTTGTCCAGGAAAGCTTGCGCAACCGGAAAATGCAGATGATTGGGTGTCACGATACTCACCGCTTCAATGCCATCGTCGCGAGCCGCTTCGCTTTCGGCCATGTCGGAAAAACTGGCGTAGGCGCGATCGGCGTCTACCCCCAGATCAGCTGCAGAGGCAGCTGACTTTTCGGCGGTGGAAGAAAAGGCACCGGCGACTAACGCATAGTGATCATCGATGCGGGCCGCGATACGATGCACGCCACCAATGAATGCGTCGCGGCCGCCACCCACCATGCCCAGACGAATTCTGTCGGGTCGTACCGCGTTGTCGGTCTCTGAATTGCTCATGCCCTAGCCCTCGATCCCCAGCATGCGCCGATTGGCCGCCTGATCTGTTCCGCCGTCTGCAAAATCATCAAAGGCACGTTCAGTGACGCGAATCAGGTGGTCAGTGACGAACTGCGCGCCCTCACGGGCACCGTCTTCCGGATGCTTCAGGCAACACTCCCATTCCACCACTGCCCAGCCATCGAAATCGTAAGCCGCCAGTTTCGAAAATATACTGCTGAAGTCCACCTGCCCATCGCCCAGACTGCGAAAGCGTCCGGCGCGATCAACCCAGTTCTGATACCCCGAATACACCCCCTGCCGACCCGTTGGGTTCAGCTCGGCATCCTTGACATGAAACATCCGGATGCGCTCATGGTAAATATCGATGTTGTCCAGATAGTCCAGGTGCTGGAGCACGTAATGGGATGGGTCATACAACATGTTGCATCGCAAGTGACCGTCAAGCCTGTCGAGAAACATCTCAAAGGTGACACCATCGTGCAAATCCTCTCCCGGGTGTATCTCATAGCAAACATCCACGCCGCATTCATCGGCCTTGTCCAGAATCGGCTTCCAGCGTCTGGCCAACTCATCAAAGGCAGTTTCAATCAGCCCTGCCGGGCGCTGTGGCCACGGATAGACATACGGCCAGGCTAGTGCGCCGGAAAAGGTTGCATGGGCCTGGATACCCAGATTCTGAGACGCCTGCAAAGCCATCATGACCTGATCCACCGCCCAGGCCTGACGAGCCGCGGGATTGCCCCGAACCGACTCTGCGGCAAAACCGTCAAAAGCATCGTCGTAGGCGGGATGAACGGCTACCAGCTGCCCTTGCAGGTGCGTAGACAACTCTGTGATCTGTACGCCATTGGCCTGGGCAACGCCGGCAATCTCGTCACAGTAGTCTTTGGACGACGCTGCCTTCTCAAGATCGAACAGCCGTGCATCCCAGCTGGGGAGCTGTACACCCTTGTAACCGCAGTCTGCAGCCCAGCGCGTAATCGCATCCCAGGAGTTGAATGGAGCATCATCACCCGCAAATTGCGCCAGGAACAAGGCAGGGCCCTTAATATTCTTCATCGAGTTTTCTCATTTTGGGTGCGCTGAGACTAAGGTAAAACGTGACCTTGAACAAGCGAATCAGGTACAGCGCACTGCTACAATGCAGCGGCTGAAAGCCACTTCTCGCTGCCCTATGAATGACAACTCGCCACTAGCCTGGACTGCGGACGAATACGCCAGTTTCGGCCTGATACCCCAGGTGAACCGGCACCGTTATCACGAGCTGGATCTGTTTGACAAGGCGCCGTTGATAACACTGCTGGACAACTACCCGCGCAAATGGCTGCAAGCCTTCACCATGGGCGATGACGCCTGCAGAAGTGAAGACTGGTCTTGCGTGGATATCGCGCCCGACACCACCGGTACAGAGCTGTGGGAAGCTGTTGAAAACGGCCGTGTGTGGCTGAATATCACGCATGTTGAAGAATACAGCGACGCCTACGCATCGCTTATTCAGGGTATGTACGAGCATCTCGGCGAGCACTGCCCGCACTTGCAGAATCCCAAGGCCCACTACAGCACTCTGCTCATCAGCTCGCCCAGAGCGCAGGTGTATTACCACCTCGACGCCGAACCCAACATGCTTTGGCACATGCGTGGCGAAAAGCGTATCTGGGTATATCCGGCGATGGACACACGGTTTGTTCCGCAGGAGTACCTCGAGGACATCTACGCCGGTGAAATCGATGAGAATCTGCCTTACGACCCGAGTTTTGATGCCTCTGCCGAGAACTTTCTGCTGACACCGGGTGACGTTGCGTCATGGCCGCACAATGGCCCGCATCGCATCGTGAACGACAACATGAACGTGTCACTGGCCACCAGTTACTACACCCCCCTGATTTATAAACGGCAGTACGTGCAGCTGGCCAACCGATTTGTGCTCAGAAACATGGGCCTGCGAACACGCAGCATGGCCGAACACGGCGCTGTTCCGGCGTTCAAGCGATTTACCTACCGAGCCATTAACAAGGCGCGGCCTTTCGCTCGGCGCAATCGCTCAGCCACCTACGTCACTGACCTGCAGATCGACCCCACAGAGCCCAACGGCATTCGCAAACTGCCTGAAAAACGCCCTGCCTCGTTCTCCAACCAGGCAACAGCTTAACCAATATCGTATTTCCACCGGTACCACAGTAGCGCCAGCCATTCGCGCCACACACGGGTGGTTTTTTCGAAAGACTCCACGTAGGGGAGCAAGCCGACCCAGCCGGCGGCCGGGGCGTACAACGTGCCAGCGCCCACACCGCACACCGAATAACCGTGTTGCTCGAACGTCGCCGTAGCGCGTTTCAGGTGCAACTGGCTGGTTACCAGCACCACGGATGGGGTGGTTGCTGCCGGCAGGAGAGTCGCCAATTCGGCGGCATTGTCGATGGTCGACAGACTCCGGCGATCGGTGATGATACGCGCAGGTTCAATTCCCTGCATCTGCATGACCTGAGACATGTAATCCGACAGCTTTCGAGCCGTCTGCCCGCCGCCAAGCAGATAGAAACGGTTGTGTCCGTCGTCCAGCTCAAGCGCTTTGAGCGTCCGTTGCAGCGTTTCAGGAGACAGCACTTCCAGTGGATTGTCACTGTCCAGCCAGGCATTCAGGCCGCCGCCCAGAACCACGACAGGAGCGCTGCGGGCGAGCAATGCGCAGGAAGAAGAACTCGTGGAGCTACCCTCCAGATGTCTGGCAAAAAGGTTGGCAGTCCACGGCGCGCTGGCCACCCACAACAGCAGCAGGCC
>CALLPU010000098.1 GCA_938016235.1 uncultured Granulosicoccus sp.
GTCGGCGGTCACCCGTGCGAGCATGGCGGTAACGGAGCCGTCTGACAGCGCATCGGTTGCGTGTGCACGCAGTTTGTCCGGTCATGCTGATCTGCAGATAGCCGAGCAGCAGAATAGCGCCCTGTCCGTTTTACACAAGCGGGGAGTCAGTGATGCCATCGCGTTGAAGAAAGCCCATCACGACCAGACCGTGCATCGGTTGCATGCACCCGCCGATGCGCTCAGCAGGCGTTGGTATGCGTTGATGGAAAGAGAGCGCTATGAGGCGTTGGGGGCTAATCGTTACACGGGCGTCGGGCAGAATCTGGATGGTTGCTGGCCGTATGCCAATCACCCCGATCATGCCGCTGTAACCGAGGATGG
This sequence comes from uncultured Granulosicoccus sp., assembly GCA_938016235.1. Classification (GTDB taxonomy): domain Bacteria; phylum Pseudomonadota; class Gammaproteobacteria; order Granulosicoccales; family Granulosicoccaceae; genus Granulosicoccus. Next base: position 364 of record CALLPU010000098.1, read on the forward strand.
TCAGGCAGTGGATGCTATCGATCGGGAGATTGCCAGACTGTGCAGAAGCGCATTCAGAACGCACTTCTCCAGCACAGCGCAAACGACCTCCTCTCACGAGGGTTTGCAGTGCGCGGACATTCTTGATGAACACGAATTACAGCGCCTGGCCGCTGTGGCAGAGGATCAAGCCGCTTTTGCTGTCAGGGCGGGTGATCTGGCAAAGCGGCTGGCCACTCATCTGGCAGCAGTCAGCGCCGACATGGCGGGTGACGATGCGTCGCAAAACAGTGAACAGCCGCTGGCAGATCCGGAAGCGGACGACGCCGATACCGTGGCAGAGCTCGATGACTCAGCCGGAGCAGACGACACCGATGCGGATGCAGAGGAGGCTTTGGCTGATGCCCTGGGAGAGTCTGAGCCTGCAGATGAGTTGCCCGAACATGCTCAGGATGAAGCACCCATTGCCGGGCCTGATCCAACCATTGTGGTCAGCGGCGATACCCAGCCATACCGTGCCTATACCACTGACTTTGACGAAATCGACGTGGCCTCCTGTTGGGCAAACACTGAACAGCTTGTGCAATGGCGAGAAGAGCTTGATGACTACATTGCGTTGCAGGGCCGGTTGGTACGTAGGCTGGCGGCACGTCTGCAGCGAGTTTTACTGGCTCGGCAAAAAAGACATTGGCAGTACGATCTTGAGGAAGGGCAGCTTGATTCGGCGAGGTTGTCTCGTATCATTTCAGATCCTCTGATGCCGCTGAGTTTCAAGGCGGAAAGTGAAATCGCCTTTCGCGATACCACGATCACGTTGCTGATCGACAACTCGCGCTCTATGCTCGGCAGGCCTATCATGATCGCGGCGGCTTGCGCCGATATTCTGGCCAGAACACTGGAGCGCTGTGGTGTCAGCGTTGAAATTCTCGGATTCACCACGGTGCACTTGCACGGAGGTAGTTCTACAGAGCGTTGGGAACAACAGGGTCAACCGGATAACCCGGGCAGGCTGAATGACTTGCGGCACATCGTGTACAAGTCTGCCGACATGCCTTACAGGAATGCGCGTCGCAATCTGGGGTTGATGCTGGACAAGGATATTCTCAAACAGAACATCGACGGCGAGGCCTTGATGTGGGCCTATCAACGATTGATGAAGCGCCCGGAAGAGCGCCGGATTCTGATGACCATATCTGACGGAGCACCGGTAGACACGAGTACGCTTGGCGCAAATCCGGGCGATTATCTGGCGCGCCATCTTCAACGTGTCATTGATGATATCGAAGGATCGGACACTGTCGAACTCATGGCGATTGGCATTGGCCACGACGTCAGCCGCTTCTACGCACAGGCAGTGAGTGTGTTCGATGCTCGTCAACTCGGCCCGGTGATGCTCGACAAGCTGGAGCGTCTGTTCCGACAGGCTGCGTAAGGACAACACCGTCATTGCCGAATGTGAGTGAGGTATAGTCTGGCGCAGTCGCAGTACCCTGTATTCGATTGACAGACCAACCATTTCAACTCAAGGAAAACATCATGATAAAAGAAGGCGACAAGATTCCAGATGTCACCATCAAGCAGATGACGGCTGCCGGCCCCACAGATGTGTCACTGCGTGACTATTGCGCGGGTCGTAAGGTAGTGATCTTCGCGCTCCCCGGCGCGTTTACGCCCACCTGCTCCGAAACCCATGTGCCGGGTTACGTGGAACATGCGCAAGCCCTGCGTGACAAGGGCGTTCAGGCTGTTGCGTGTATTTCAACCGCTGATTTCTTTGTCATGAATGCCTGGGGCAAGAGCCTGGGAACAGATGATCATGTGGACATGCTCGCCGATGGCAACCACGAATACACCCGCGCTGCCGGGATGACGCTCGACTTGAGCGCGCACGGACTGGGCGAGCGCTCACAGCGCTACGTCATGGTTCTGGATGACGGTGTCATCACCCACCTGGCCATGGAATCGAACCCGGGTGAGGCTACCGTCAGTGCAGCCGAGGCCGTTCTGGAAAAGCTGTAACCCTGCTCACCGGTTTTCGGTTAGCTAGCTGCTGGCAGTGTCTGTCGGGTTCTCACCTTGTTGTGGCAGGCTCTGCACAGTAAGTGAGCACAAGGCGGCTCTGCCGGTGTGTTTTCGCCTCTGATAGCCCACATTGCCATCACTCGGCGGGGTGTACGGTTTCAAACAAGGCATGGCGTCGCTGCATTGCCGATTCTTCGCTTGCGGTGGTTATGGCCACCTTGAACTCGGTCCAGTGCAATCGGCTGGCCAGTCGCGTGGCCCATTGCATCACCTCTTCGCGTCGATGGTCGAGGCTATGGCTTGTGCAGTAAACCGAAAAATAGTCATCGCCTTGACGCACAGTGATCCGCTTGTAAGTTACCGGATCCGGCTTGTCTGGATGACTCACGTCAATGCACTTCTGACGTGACTTTCCAGGAGGCCTAGCTGGCGCTCGCTACTGCGTATCACCGTCGGTGGTGAATTTTTGTCGTCCATGATGTTTTCTAGGTGGCCAGTCTGATGTCTGTGTTGTGGAGCCAGACGTGTGTAACGTGTGAGTTGATGGGGAAACCGTGATTTACATTTGACAATACTTTTAGAGGCGAGCCATCCCCCGGCGGGGGGAGTTGAGGCTTTTTATCGGGCAGATGATACTGTCGATTTTACAAACGAAGGCAATGGCTCTGGCTGGATGCCGCTGCCGTCGCCGCGACGACATTTTCCAAGGCATGTCGTTTGGTGCCAGTGAATTCCCGAGTTCGGGTACATTTGCCATTGCCAGCAGGTTTGGTGAGGTTCAGTTGCAAGCCAGATATAGCGATGAGTTCACGATCGATCGCCTGCCTGTCAAAAACAGGCACGCTGTGTGATTACGGTAGTTGCGTCGTGTATTCCAGATGCGCAATACTGGCCATGAGGCCAGAAAGACACGTTTGGCGTTGTCTGCGTGTGCCAGGGCTGTATCGTGATCCAGCTGCACTTTGGTGCATTTTCGCGGTTGAACGTTTGTTGCAATATAGTGATGCTAATGAGACCAGACAGCTGGATGACGTTTTCGTGCGATGCATGCGCCGGACATTCGTGTCGGCAGGTTAGTGCCGTTGCGGGCGCCCAACGGTTTCGCATCGCCTGAGCATGTCAATTCTGTGGATGCTTCTGCTGTTCCAGATCAAGCATTGTATTGCCGATTTTTTTCTGCAGTCTGGTCAGTCGGTAGGCGCTAAGCACGTCTATGCGAATCGCTCGAATCTTGTGCACGCCGGTAATCACGGCTGGCTGACAGGCCTGGTGGTATTCGTTGTCACTCAGCAATGGCTGCTTGCCTTGCTGTTTGCGGTGGTTGACTGGATCATTCACCTGCATATCGATTGGGCGAAAGCGCGTCTGGTGCACCAGAAAAACTGGACAGTGACTGATACACCGTTCTGGTGGGCGTTCGGTGTTGATCAGTTTCTTCACCAGATTACCTATCTGGGCTTTGTGGCGATCATTCTGGGTTAGGCGTCCACGCCATCATTGTTCATTGGAGCCCGATCCATTGAAGCCAGCTGACTGCTCGAAGATCATGCCTGGCTGCAGCCTCCTCGTAGTGAGTTGATTCAGCGCTCCGTTTCCGCGATGTCGGCCGATCCATCGGATCGTGATTCTGCTCGGATCACCAGTGATCTGGCAGCTACTCTTGAAAATCAGCAATAAATTGCATCTTGCTCATCATAAGTATTGTGATATATAGTTTCCGAAACGTTTCGGATGGCATCCAGTTAGATGATTCTTTCAGCGTTTAATGTGAATTTGATCGGTTTTTTTGGAGCGAGGGCTTCCACTGTGACTAAGGCCACCGATAAAAAGAGAACGCTGAAAGCCCTGGCGGAAACACTGGAGCTGTCCGTGACAACGGTGTCCCGAGCTCTTGGCGGGTATTCGGATGTCGCTCCGGGTACTCGTGCACGAGTGCTTGAGGCGGCTGCCAACGCCGATTACGTACCCAACTCTGCCGCTAAGATGCTGGTAACCGGCCGCAGCGGATTTGTCGGCTTCATGTTGCCCTTGCGGGAAACGGCCGTGCTTGATCCGTTTCTGGGCGAGTACATAGCCGGGCTGAGTTCAGGTTTGTCTGAACGTGGGCGCGACCTGTTCATGGCAACGGTTCCGGCCAATCAGTCGGAGCTCACAGTCCTTCAGCATGTGGTCGAGTCCGGTCGTGCCGATGCCATCGTGCTAACGCGTGTTGCTGAACACGACGAGCGTGTTGAGTACCTGATCCGACGTGGCATTCCGTTTGTTACTCATGGTCGAACATTGAGTGAGCAGACTGATTACAGCTGGATCGACACGGACGGTTACAAGGCGTTTGCCGATATCTTCACCTGGTTGTATGCAATGGGGCATCGTCGTTTCGGGCTGATGTCCATTACAGAACCCATGACGTTTCGTACGCATCGTGAGGAAGGTTTCCGGGACGCGATGCAGGCACAAGGTGATGCTGATACGAGTCTGGTAGTCAAACATGTACCCCGCTTTGACACCGAGGCAAGAGTACCGGCAGTGCGAGCCATGCTGGCCTTGGAGAATCGCCCCACAGCCGTACTGTCACTGACTGATGAGCTTGCGCTATGCGTACTGACGCAGGCGGCGGATATGGGTATCGCCGTGCCGGAGCAGTTGACGGTGATCGGCTTCGACAACATACCCGCCGCGGACTACGCAACACCGGGACTGACTACTTTCGACCAATCGATTCGACATGCTGCACGGCAGATGTCCACCATGCTGCTGGACATGCTCGACGGTCACACCAACACAACACAGACGTTGATCATGCCTTCGCTTGTCAAGCGGGGAACTCATGCTCCCGGGCCCATGGCTGCAGTGGCAACAGTCACGTCTCCACACAATCAAGATGCTTTATCCACTGAACCGACCAACTATGAAGCTGCTTCAGATCAGAGCGTTGGTTAATTCGGTTTCCTGATGCATGTGCAGACTCACAACTTCGCATGTGCTGTTTCATGTTCTGCCGTGTTGGCAGAAAACCACTCTTGGAGAAAAACGATGATGGTTAAAAAATCACTGATGTCGCTGGCCCTGGCGGCAGGCTTGACTACGCTGGGGGCAGGCGCTGCGTCAGCCGATGTGCTGTTCTGGTCAACACAGGGCAATACTGTTGAAGAGTCCCAGGCCATGCGAGATCAGGTACTGGCAGGCTTTGAATCAGGTGCTGATTTTCAACCGAGTGATACTGGTCCCTGGATTACCCGGATAGAAGCTGAACTGCAAGCCGGCTCCGGAAAAATCGGTGTGCTGGGATCGCTGCATGGCAGCCTGATCAGCCTGGGTGATGGTCTGGCAGATTTGTCTGACGTGAACACCGATGGCGTGAACAGCACGTTTCTCGAGCTTGGCAAGTTGGGTACGGATCAACAGAAGTACATTCCATGGATGCAGGCTACCTACATCATGGCAGCCAACAAGAAGGCGCTCGAGCATTTGCCGGAAGGGGCCGACGTCATGGCACTCTCTTACGACCAGCTGATCGAATGGGCGAAGAACATGGCTGATGCTACAGGCTCACCCAAGTTCGGATTTCCGGCAGGCCCAAAAGGGCTCAAGCACCGGTTTTTCCAGGGTTATCTGTACCCGTCCTACACCAATTCCATGGTCAGCAAGTTCCGTTCACCTGAGGCAGAAGAAGCATGGAACAAGTTCAAGGAACTCTGGAGCTACACCAACCCGGGTTCCACGAATTTCTCATTCATGCAAGAGCCTCTGTTAACGGAAGAGGTCTGGGTAGCCTTCGATCATACAGCGCGTCTGGCTGATGCATTCAATCAGCGACCGGATGACTTCATCGGTTTCCCTGCACCTGCCGGTCCTACCGGTCGTGGATTCATGCCTGTGGTTGTGGGTATGGCTGTACCGTCCTCAGCGCCAGACATGGCACAGGCGAAAGAGCTGATTGCGTATCTGAGCCAACCGGAAACACAGATTGCCACGCTCAAGGCGACCAACTTTTTTCCTGTGGTTGATGTAGAGCTGCCGGATGACATGCCAGCGGCCGTCAAACTCTCCGGTGCTGCAATCGCGGCGATGTCAGGTGCAGCCGATGCTAACCCTGGCCTGTTACCGGTCGGTCTGGGAGACCTGGGTGGCAAGTTCAACGCGGTCTATGTGGACAGTTTTGAACGGATCGTTCTGGCAGGCCAGGACGTGCGAGCCGTGCTGGACGATCAGGCGGACACGCTGCGCAAACTGATGGAAGAAGCCGGTGCACCTTGCTGGGCTCCGGATGCCGACTCAGAGGGTGCTTGCCCGGTTGAGTAATTGATTGGCAGCTGATTGGCAGGGATGCCTGATCAGCTGATTCATTTGCAAGTTGAGTTCGCCAGCTAACCAATAGGTGGGCACAGATTTATGTGCACCCGTGTCGCGATTGATTAAGGATAATGTTATGTATTCCAGAAACCTTCCCTACTTGCTGTTGCTGCCTGCCACGCTGTTTCTCTGCATATTCTTTCTATACCCGTTTGTGCTGGTGGCCTGGCAAGCATTTGTCTCGGACACTGGCGAATTCACCTCTGAATATTTCATGGAGATGGCAACGCACTGGAAATTCAATACTGCGTTGACCAACACGTTCATGCTGGCATTGGCAGTGGTGCCCTTCCAGATTGCGCTGGCCCTGTACATGGCAACACTGGTCAATGGCATGAAGCGGGGCAGGGATCTGATTCTGTATGTCTGGACGATTCCATTGGGCATATCTGATCTGGCGGCAGGCATCATCTGGTTGGCTATCTTCGAGCAGACAGGTTTTCTGAACAGCATGCTGCAAGGGCTCGGGGTGATTGAGCAACCGGTTGGTTTTCTGGGTTATCAAAGCAAGGGCACCATTTTCCTCGCCATCGTGCTGGCTGAAATCTGGCGGGCCACGGCGATTGTTCTGGTTATTCTTGTGGCGGGTATGGGCTTGATACCCAAAGAGTATTACGAGGCGGCAGAAGTGTTTGGCGCCAGTCGCTGGAAGCAGTTCACGCGCATCACCTTGCCAATGCTCAAGCCGAGCCTGCAGACAGCCATGATCTTGCGCGTGATACTGGCATTTGAAGTGTTCGCGGTGGTGGTGGCGCTCGGCGGCACCAACTTGCCAATATTGATGGGTGAAATTTATACCTGGCAATACGATCTACGTGATTCGAGTGTGGCGGCAGCTTATGCGTTAGTGGTACTGGCCATATCGATAGCATTTACCTTGTTGATCATGTGGGGGTTACGGACTCCCAAGGGGGCCAGAGTATGAGTACTGCAGCTAAAATGGCCACGGGAAACGTGACCGGTAAAAGTGCCTGGCACAAATACGTTTTCACTGGCGCTGTAATCCTGTTATGCCTGTGGGTACTGGTGCCTATTTATCTGTTGCTTGTGAATACTTTCTCCTCGCCAGAGGATGTCAGTGGTTTTCCTAAATCGTTCATCCCCAACATCGACACAGGTAGCGTTGAGTTTTTTCTCAACTACGCCGGTGTCGGTCAAGCATTATGGAGCTCAATCAAGGTAGCCACCGTTACGATGATTCTGTCGATCATGGCCGGAGCGCCAGCGGGCTATGCCTTGTCGCGGTTTGAATTTCGTGGCAAGGAGACATTTCGTGTTCTGGTGTTGATGACACGCGCATTTCCACTGCCGCTGCTGGCGTTACCTCTCGCGGTCATGTATCTGAGGATAGGTCTGGATGACACCGTATTGGGGCTGGCTCTGGTGCACACCATGCTGGCACTACCGTTTGCCGTGCTGATCACCTTCTCCTTGTTTTCAGGTATTCCGGTGGAGTTGGAAGAGGCCGCCTGGACGCTGGGTTGTAACCGCTTCCAGGCCTTTGTAAAAGTCATCCTGCCATTGGTGTTACCCGGCATCACAGCCTCTGCAATATTCGCGTTTGTTATTTCCTGGAACGAAGTCTTTGCTGCAGCTGTGCTGACGATAGAAAACAGAACGTTACCAGCCTTTCTACTGCAGGGACTTGGCAATGCACCATTGCATCTGAAATTTGCTGGCGGTGCAGTACTGGTGCTACCAGCGCTGCTATTCATCTTTCTGGTTCGGAAGTACCTGTTCTCAATGTGGGGCATTGCCAACCGCTAGCGCAGTGCTGCAAAGATGTAGACGATGTGTCGGAGCATCGTACGTCTGTTGTCCATTTTCAAAGCCGAATAAGGAGTGCTCGATATCATGGCTGAAATACGCATTAATCAGGTTGCCAAACAATTTGGTGACACACACGCATTGCATTCCATTGATCTGACGATTGCGGATCAGGAGTTTCTGGTATTGCTGGGTGCATCGGGTTGTGGAAAAACCACGTTGCTGCGCATCGTGGCAGGTCTTGAGACTGCTTCCGCTGGTGAGGTGTGGATCGGTGATCGTCGTGTTGACCATCTGGCGCCCAAAGACCGTGGCATTGCCATGGTGTTTCAGAACTACGCGGTCTTTCCACATCTGACGGTGTTCGAAAACATAGCCTTTGGCTTGCGGATGGCAAAGCTTCCGCAATCTGAAGTAGAGAAGCGTGTGAACCGAACAGCGTCGCTCATGCATATAGAGAATCTGCTGAAGCGCTACTCGGGGCAGTTGAGTGGTGGTCAACGGCAACGTGTGGCGGTAGCCCGCGCACTGGCAACCGAGCCTGAGGTTCTGTTAATGGATGAACCCCTGTCCAATCTGGATGCGTTGTTACGTATGGAGATGCGGGCAGAGCTCAAAACCGTGCTGGCCGAGAGCAAGACCACCACGATATACGTTACCCATGACCAGGTTGAAGCCATGAGCATGGCTGATCGCATTGCGGTCATGAACAAGGGCCATATCGTGCAGGCGGCGTCCGCCGTGGACGTGTATCGCAACCCTGCCGCGCATTTTGTAGGCTCCTTTATCGGGAATCCGCCAATGAATTTCCTCGACGCCAAGCCGCTGGGAGATGGTTGGTGGGATGTTGCCGGGACCCGCGTCAAAGGGCCGGTTGGTGGTCAGTATCCGGCCTTGCAACTTGGCATTCGCCCCGAGGATATTGTGGTGCATGATGCGCCTTCCAGCGCGCATCCCGATAGCCTGTCAGCCACTGTCAGGGTGCTGGAACCGCTGGGTTCGCATCTGCTGGCAAGTTGCAAGGTGGACAACCAGATGCTCAGAGTTGTGTTAGACAGTAATGCATCAGCCAAGCCTGGCGACCAGTTACACTGGTCACCCGTACCTGATCGAATACGCTGGTTTGATCCAGCCACCGAATTGGCTCTGCCATAAGTCGAGACCTAATTGACATGAACACCAGCGCTCATCGACGCGACGTATACCAACGCGCAGCAGATATTCTGACTCTCAATGACAGAGGCCATTACACGGTCCCTACCAGCGGCTTGTACCCGTTTCAGTGGAACTGGGACTCCTGCCTCGTGGCCATCGGTCAACAACAGCTTGATGAGGCACGCGCGTGGACTGAATTGAATACCCTGTTCGAACATCAGTGGGATGACGGTATGGTGCCTCACATCATTTTTCATGTGAATGATGAAGGTTATTTTCCTGGCCCTGAAGTCTGGAGTACCGGGCGAGCCATACAAACTACCGGTATTACACAGCCACCCGTTGCCGGGTTCGCAGCATCGCGATTGTTCGAGCGTGCTAACGACAAGGTACTGGCCCGAACCCAGGCGGCAGCACTGCTAACCCGAATTGATCGCTGGCATGAGTGGTTTTATCGGTGTCGGGATCCGCAAGATACTGGCCTGGTTGCGCTGATTCATCCGTGGGAGTCGGGGCGCGACAATTCCATTGACTGGGACAAGGCATTGGCTGCTGTTCCAACGGAAGGTTTGCAACCGTATCAGCGACGTGATCTGCAACACACCAAAGCAGACCACCGACCCACCATGGCTCAGTACGATGGTTACATTTCTCTCGTGCAGCATTTCAGAAGCCTGAACTGGGATAACGAGCGGTTGCATGATGCGTCACCTTTTCGGGTTGTTGATCCTGGCTTCAATGCAATCCTGATCCGTTCATGCAGTGAGATCGCTGCCCTGGCTGAACAGTTGGGCGAACATGATATTGCCACGCGTAACCGCGATCGGGCCATGGCGGGTCTCATGGCCATGGAGAGCCTGTGGAGTGAGCAACATCAGCAGTATGTCTGTTACGACCGGGTTGCTGGAGAGCACGTAGACAGTGCGTCCGTAGGTGGCTTGCTGGCCGCCTTCGCAGACATACCCGAAGCTCGCATGCACGCGTTGGCCAAACGCATAGATACACTGAGCAGTGCCGTCAATTTTCTGATTCCCAGCCATGATCCCGCTGATGAGCGATACGACGGGAAACGATACTGGCGAGGCCCGGCCTGGTTGATTATCAATTACCTGATTGCAGATGGGCTAGAGCGCGGTGGCTTCGACTCTTTGGTAGAGCGTATCGAGTCGGCAAGCCTGCAACTGATCGATGAATCCGGATTTGCGGAATACTACGATCCCAACAGCGGTGAACCCTGCGGGGGGAGTACGTTCACGTGGACGGCTGCCATGGTCATGGAGTTTCTACAGCAGCCCGCAAAGGCAGGCTAGTGGGTGGTACGGGTTTAGCGAAACCCGATACCAACACGGTAGCGAACATCACCATCGAATATCACCGCATCCGCAGGTGCTTCACCTGAGGCCTGAATCTGTACTTCATAGCCGTTGTCGGATTCAACATAACGCAGTATGTCTACGCCGGTCATCTGAAAGCTGACCGACTGCGCTGTTGCGGAAAGCTGCGGATCGTTTTCAGGTATCTGGCCAACCCGTTCACGTTGGGTCTCGCCATCGAAGTCAGCCTTGATATAAATATCCACGCTGGACAGAAAGTTGAAGTTATCCGGTTCACCGTCTTCCAGCGTATCGCTGCTGTTATCGTTGGACGATTCCGTGATACTCAGTGTCAATGCATCGAGTTGCACTGAGGTGAGATAATCGTAGTCTTCGCGTTGGAAAGATTCACTGGCACTGACATCCAGCGCCATGGCAGGGAGCAAATCGGGCAGAACCGCTGCAACCGCACTGCCTTCGATACGAGTCTCAGGCAGTGCTTCGTCAACATCGAAATGACCTAGCGTGGTGCCATCACACGCACCTAGCGTACTTGCCAGGCAACCGAGCAGTAACACGCGGTGTGATGAAGGAAATCTTGCGGAGTTGAGCATGGGCGTTGTCCAGTCTGCCAGTGCTGTGGGCATAGCAACAACTGTACCTCGCGAACGCCGACAAGTACCAAGCCTTAAAAGCGCCGCGAGGAAACCTGATCTCAACGACTATCGGCCAGACAGTTTCCCCGTGTCAGCTGTTGACGTCGACCTGCCCAGGCCACCCAGAAGGTTATCAGCAGGAACACAGACGGACTACCACCAAACACACCGTTAGATGAGCTCACAGAGGTTGTAACACTCTCATCAGTAGTGGCTTGCTCACTGTCGGGCGCACCGCTGGCAGGCTCTTCCATGTCGTCAGTATCAGCGTCTGCTGTATCATCCAACGTAGTTGAGTCAGTTGAGTCAGTTGAGTCAGTTGAGTCAGTTGAGTCAGTTGAGTCAGTTGAGTCAGTTGAGTCAGTTGAGTCAGGAGTATCGGTTTGTGGTGGTTCATCGTTTGCCGGATTGGCAGTGTTATCGGGCACGGGCGGCATGAAATCGCTGGTACCGTCGGTGACATCCGGGCCGAAGCCTTCAGGTACGAAATCCGGGTCACTGGTAATTATGAACTTGTCGATGGTTAGCCCGTCCTCGCGCATCCAGACATTGATCAAGTTGACGCCTGCGTTGACCACGTTCAACGATGCCACAGGATTACCAGGTGTGTGTCGAGACCAGGTCCATTGCGCTGGAAACTGATCAATACGGTAGGCAGTTTCAGCCAGAGTTCCGTTCAAACCAATCTGAATACTGTCGCTGTTACCGACTCCTGATTCGTTAGTGTCGCCGGACCCACGCACCCAGATGTAGTGCTTGCCCGGATGATTGAAATAGACCATATAACCGAGCATGGGCGTGGAGTCAGTTGTTGCAGCCAGCTGACCTTGATCGGGTGTTGTGGTCATGGCGGCATCGTTACTGGAGTTTCCGGGAGCCACATTGACCCATTGATGCGTTGAGGTTTGCGTGATGACATCAAAGTACTCTGCTTCCATGGAAATCAGTGTAGGGCCTGCGGGTGCGTCGGAGCCTGGTATTGGCTCGGCAGGGGGCTCTGGTGTGGTCACTGGGGGATTGTTGTCGACCAACAGTGAGCGAACGTTGTCACTGGCTTTCTGTGCGATGGGTGCTCCGCCGCCAGCCACGATCAGCCGCCCGTCGATAATTCTTGCAACGGGTGCTACCAGATTGTCGGCTAGCGTTTTAAACGTTGTCCACTTGTTGGCTTTCGGGTTGTATTTCCAGACCTTGTTCTTCGCGTTTTCACCACCGGTGGTGTAGATATTGCCCTTGTACACAAAGGTTCCCGGCTCGGAATGAGAGTTCTTGGTTGGCATGTCTGCCTTGCGTGTCCAGTTGTTGGTTTTCGGATTGAACGCATGAACCAAGGGCGTATCCTGTGTGTTCTTGCCGGGGCACCCGTCATGACCGTACTGGCCACCCATGGCGTAAATGATGCCGTTAACCACTGCTGTAGAAAAATGGTTGCGCGGGCTCGGCATTCCTGCCTTTGATGTGATGTTTTTCCAGCCTGCAGCAGGTGAATCAAGGTCATACACATAGTGTCTGTTCACGTCGCACCGTGCGAAAGGATCAAGACCGCCAAACCAGTGAACCTTGTTGTTGACCAACGCGGCACCACCGGCAGCTCCGGGAATCGGTAAGTCAGGTCCGCGGCGCCATTTTTTGTTGTCGAGGTTATATATCCAGACGTTTTTCGTTACACGGCCAGGATGGCTTCCGATACGCCCGCCGATGATCCAGACATCAGCGCCAATTCTGACCACACCGTTGTGGGTCACGGCAGTTCCAGTGGCTGTGGATGTGGATCCAACAATGCTCCATTGACGCGTGGCAGCGTCATACTTCTCTATGGAATTCGCAATCTTGATTCCCGGTTTGAAACCGTTGAATACATAGATGTTGTCTCGATAGTCAACGGTAGTTGCCTCTACCCGAGCCACTTTCATGTCTGCCTGAGTGACCCAGTTCTGTGCAGATGCACTCGTTGCAGATCCTAACAAACCCACAACAGCCAGTACGGGTACAGCAATACGCCCTGTAAATTTCATCGCGGTTCAACCACTTGTTTTTATTGTTATCCGCAGATGTTGCCCGAGCCATTCAACCGCCTCAAGCAGATAGCAATGACACTGTGATCGCATTAAAAACACGGAACCACCTTCTGGTGAAAGTGTGTGGTTGCGCACGTTTAATTCAACGCACGCTTGCGTAGGAATCGCTCGAAATTTGAATTGCGATGCAGTTCAACGTTGATTTGTGGAACGCGAGGGAATCAACAGATCTCTTCACAGTGCAGAAGACAGTTTTCCAAGCAGCTTGAGTGTTCATCATGTGCTGGGTTTGGGAATTAAATTTAAATGCGTGGAAGTAGCCTACTATTGGCTGGTGATGACAGTTCCTCATCGGCTCAGAAGCCGTCATTCGTTATCGTTTCAGATCGTTGGAAAATTCCGAAACCAAAAAATCGAATACCGTTCGAACCCGTCGGCTAGTTCTTAAATCCTGATGTGTCACGATCCAGAGCCCCGCCTCAATGGGAGCAAACCCAGGAATATCGAGCCGTTCAACGAGGGGTTCAGGATCGCCGATTACCTCAGGCATACCGCTAATAGCAACACCCAACTTGACGAGCTCCCACTGGACGACATGGTTTCTGGTCACAACTGGAAAATTGTGAGTGCCTAATTCGAAGCCTCTGGAATTGAGTAGAGACAGTAGGCGGCCTGATTTTTGGACATCAATAAAGTGGGCGCTATTTAGCTCGGCGATAGACCTGGGATAACCGAGACGCTCTAGATAAGTAGTTGCAGCGTATAGGTGACCTTTTACATCGCAGAGTTTTTTTGCGATCAATTCTGACTGTGATGGTCGAACACTACGTATGGCGATATCAGCCTCTCTACGATTTAAGTTGTTTTCTTCGTTTGTCGACAGTATTTCAATTTCGATACCGGGTTCCGCTTGCCGTAGCTTCTGAATCATTGGCGGTAAGACAAATGTCGCCAGGAGTTCAGTAGACGTGATGCAAATATTGCCTTCCACTACGTCCGATTTCCCTGTCGCTGACAATGAAAATCTATTGGCCGCATCGCCCATTGCTCGCACGTGTTCAACCAGGTTCATTCCGTTCGGGGTCAGTTCTAGCCCACGGCCTCTGCGGTTGAATAGTTCAACCCCAAGCTCTTTTTCCAGGGCGGCAACCTGACGCCCTAAAGTAGGTTGTGTCATATCAAGAGCACGAGCAGCCGCTGCAAGAGATCCTTCTTCGGCAGTCACCAAAAAGGCCCGTGCTCGATTCCAATCAAATTTTACTGATCTCCAATCCATGCATATATGTATATCTGATGTCCGTTTTGCATTCTATTATGTTTCTTTGTGCGTTGATAGCATGTGCATTGCAGTTCACCTTCAACACATTAACGGACTCTTGGTACATGGCTATTCCGAAAGCAATTCTCTTGGCTTTAACTCTTTCTTTGGGGGCCTGTGCGAGTTTGATTCAAAGTACATCCGCAACTGACGCTTACAAACAGTACAAGCTTCAAGACTATGAACGAACGTTGGAACTGATCACCAGGGCGGAAAATGCAAAAGACACGACACCTGAAATGAAAGCGGAGCTGACGTATTTAAAAGCACAAACGCATGAAAAACTAGGACAACAAAGAACGGCAAATACGCTTTACGACTATCTGATTAAAGAACACAAAGATTCTCAGTACGGCTATCTGGCCAGTAAGAAAATGAAAACGAAATTGTAAATTTCAATAATCACGACGCTCCTCCACATTTACAATGGTATTGATACTTTCATGAAAGAGACGATTGTCTGGCTAATTCATACGCCTGCAGGAACTGTTGGGCTGGTTGCTGCTGTTGTTGCTTTGTTTGCTATAAAAGGAGCTTCGCTGCATCGAAAAGCTGGTAGGTACTTTACCGTTTCAATGCTGATTATGCTGATAGCTGGTTTTATTGCGGCAACAATAAAAGACTCCCCGGGTGACATGTTGTTGAGTGCGGTAGTTATGTATACCGTGTTTACAGCGTGGCTCACGGCTCAGCGAAAACATGGTGAAACTGGCCTTTTGGAAAAAGCGGCAATCATTTGGATAGTAGTGGTTGGGATAGCCGCACTTGTTCTCAGCGCAGACCCTGGTGAGGCAGGTACCCCGGATATTTACCTCTTTTGGGCAGGCTTTGCCGTTTTCTGCGCTATCGGGGATCTTCGTAACTTGCAACGAGCAGGGTTAACCAGCATTCAGCGCGTTATCAGGCATGTGTGGCGAATTGGATTCTCTTTGGTTTGGACTGCCTTGGCACTCACGGATAAGATCGTAAAGACCCTAGGTGAAAATGTTAAAGAAATGCCAGTAGATCAACTGTTTTATATTGTGGGCATACCGACAATGCTGATGCTAACGGTAACTATGTACTGGATCATAAACATACTCTATTTTTCGCGGAAGAGATATTCCCGTTACGGTGGGCATGTCAAATAGCGCCCTGCATAGGCTATGGGCACGAAGCGAAAGTACAGGATTAGGCACAGTCGTGAATACTCAGTCAATACATCAAAGCTCACGATAAGAATACTCATCGATCGAATAGGGATAGGTCTCGGCTAGAAAGCCAGGCTGCTGACGAACGGCTTTGATCCACCGCATGATGTTGGAAAAATCAGGCAAGGGCAAACCGGCTTCGTCTGACAGGTGTGCGTACGCAAAAACGGACATATCCGCAATCGTATAATCCGGACCTGCCAGAAAAGGTGATTGACCGAGACGATTATTGAGCACAGTAAGAACCTTGATAGCGGCATGGTACTGACTGGTTAACGTATCGCCTGGACGATTTTTGTCCTTCCCTGTGAGCATCCAGTGACGTCGGGTGGCGATGGTTGATTGCACATAGTCTGCTTCGAAGAACAACCATTGCAACACCTGGGCTTGATAGAGCGTTTCACTGGGCAGATAAGCGGTATTGCTGGCCAGGTACACTAGAATCGCATTCGATTCTGCAAGTGTGTAGCCGTCTTCTTCCTGAATGGCCGGCACTGCACCGGTAGGATTGATCGCTAGGTAATTGGCGCTTTTTCCCTCGCCTTCGAATATGCTAACGAGTGTTTGCTCGTAGGGTCGCCCTAGGTGATTCAATAGCAACCGGACTTTCCAGGCATTTTGGGACGGCAGGTAATCGTATAAGGTAAGCACAGTAGTTTCTCGGGTTATTGGATGTACCTCGAGGTTACCGACGGGTGGGTTGTGAATCCATCCGATTCTTGCTGTTCAATATAAATTGACAACGAGTGTTCTGATGACAGCTCCGAGCGTCACCTTTTCACAATTCCCGTTCCCGGCCCCTGATCGGCTGAGTTTAAGTACCGGAAGTTGAACCAGCCATGGCAGCTAACAGTTCCGGTTCAAGTTGCTGACTGAACAGCTGATCCTGATTCAGTTTATCGACCAGGTGAGCAAGCTCTGAGGCTAACACGGCCTGCATGACGTTCTCGTTGATGTGCTGTCGTTGCCGTTCCTTGAGATCGCGCTTGATAGTATCCAGGTATTTGCCCAGTGCGCTTTCTGTTAGCAAGGTGGTGACCGAAAGCATGGCTGGTGCCAGTACCAGATCAGCTGGCGCGAGCCCGCCGGATTTTAACGCTAGTGCAACGCCTGCTGCATCAGCAGTAACTCTAGCTGCGCGCAGCGAGTTGAGTAACGTGGGTTGAGACTGCAGCTGTTCGTAAAGCTGTTGCGCAGCACCCTCGATTTGTGGCGCAAACTGCTCGCGTGCCGATTTACTGTGTTGATCGTAGCATTGGCGAATGTCTGATTCATGCGCTCTGAAGGTCTGGTTCATGGCCAGCCAGAAGGGGATTTGCTCCTGATTCAGCAGCTCTCCCTGCAGATTGATCAAGGCGCTGTCCAGGGCGCGTTTCAAGGCATCGGCTTCTTCATCCACAGACTTGACAGAATGACCTGCACGGCTCAGCTGACGGTCGACGGCTGAACGTCCTACGCCGAGCAGTTTGCGCGCTGGCCAGGTGACGAGTTGCCGCGTTCGTGTGAGCGTGGTGGCAAGACCGGGAATTTCCAGCAGTGTCAGAAGTTCTGCAAGTGCTCTGTTGAAGGGGTCGTATTTTTTCGAAT
>CALLPU010000099.1 GCA_938016235.1 uncultured Granulosicoccus sp.
GGTCAGGGATACTCAGGCGTACGGTTGAAACTGGACGATACGAGCCGAGCCCCAATCGTTGCGCGTGAGCTGCGACAGGAACTGGGCTTTGATAACTTTGTCAGCGACTGGACCCAGCAGAATGCCAACTATTTTCTCGCGGTGAAAATGGAAAAAACCATGATGTTCATCATTCTGTCGATGATCGTTGCCGTGGCGGCTTTCAACATCATTTCCACGCTAGTCATGCTGGTTCAGGACAAGCAGGCTGATATTGCCATCTTGCGTACCCAGGGTGCATCGCCGAGCAGCATACTGTCCATTTTTGTTGTACAGGGAACGCTGATCGGTGTCGTTGGTACCGTTGCGGGTCTTATTGGTGGCGTTCTTCTGGCCAGCAACATTGATGTTGTCGTGCCGTTTATCGAACGTTTCACGGGCCCGGTGCTGAATCCTGAGGTGTACTACATTGATGAGATGCCGTCAGATCTGCGCAGCAGCGACGTCATCAAGGTCGGCATCATGTCATTCGGGTTGTCGTTGCTGGCAACGCTGTATCCGGCATGGCGGGCCTCCAGGACAGATCCTGCAGAAGCTCTGGCTTATGAATAACTGCGTGAGAACATCCTTATGAATGCTGAGAGTGTGTTGCAGGCGCGGAATCTTGGACGCAGTTACAATCAGGGGGACTTGTCGGTAGACGTGCTACGCGATGTATCGCTCGATATCGTCAAAGGCGAAAGAGTGGGCATTATTGGCAGCTCCGGCAGTGGCAAGAGCACATTGCTGCACTTGCTGGGCGGGCTGGATACGCCCACCACGGGTTCTGTCACGGTTGACGGGGTAGAGCTTGCAAACCTGAATCAGGCTGAAAAAGGGCGGCTGCGCAATCGCTGCGTGGGTTTTGTGTATCAGTTTCATCACCTGCTTCCAGAATTCAGCGCCATGGAGAATGTCAGTATGCCGTTGCTGATTGGTGGTCAATCCAAGAACGAGGCAGCACGCGCCGCCACTGAGCTTCTGGAGCGCGTCGGCCTGGGTCAACGACTCAGACACAAACCGGCGGAGCTCTCTGGTGGAGAGCGTCAGCGTGCAGCGATTGCGCGTGCACTGGTCAATCGTCCCAAAGTGGTTCTGGCGGATGAGCCAACCGGCAATCTGGATGAAGACACAGCCAGCCGCGTCTATGAGCTGCTACTGGAACTTAACCGTGATCTGGGTACCAGCTTTCTGGTTGTGACGCATGACACGGGTCTGGCTGCCAAGATGGATCGCGTGTTGCAGCTGACCCATGGCGAATTACAGTCACTGGCTGTCTGAGATCGTCAGCGCGCGTTTTCTGTGTCGGCGCTGACGCCAGCGCCGAATGGCGTGCACACGCCAGATCAGCAAGGTGGCGGCAAATCCCAGCACGGCAGACAGGCTGGCGCAGAAGAGCATGCCAGTAAGTAACGTGGGCCATGCGTAACCTGCGCTGGTCAACAGGCTCTGGGTAGAGAAATTCAATGGTTCCGCAAACACGGGTTTGCCCAGAATCATTGACCCGCTGCGCCAAGCTGCATACAGTAGGGGTGCAAAGGTCAAAGGATTGGTGAACCACACCATGACCACGGAGACAGGCACATGGACGCGCATCACAGCCGAAATTATGGCTGCCAGAAGCATCTGCATGGGAATCGGAACCCAGCTGATGAACAACCCCACTGCAACCCCACCGGCCACCGATCGTCGGTTGAGATGCCACACCATCGGCTGGGCGAAGGTATCCCTGACCCAGCGCCTGACAGCGTCGGGTTTGTCGTCCTTGCCGCCGAGCTGCACGTGCAGCTTCTGGCGCAACGTGGTTGCATCTGGCAGACGATCTCTAAGCCAGTTACCAGGCATGTTCAGAGCATCAGTAGGGATACACGGGTCGTTCTTTACCATAACGTCGTTACAGAAATAATATTGAGTTTTTCTGACCCGTTCAGTGCGCGATGTCCGGTTGCAGGTGTTTCGGGCAGAACATGACGCTGCCACACGTGGCACTGGGGTGGTTGCTCAGCGTCGTGATAGTGCTGCAGCAGGCGGCATTGCCCGGAACTGGGACGTTGATCAGCCTGTTTTTTCTTGTTGTGATCGCGGCCTGGCGAATACCTGCGATACGATCTTTGGTAACAGGTGCCATCGTGGGGCTGGCCGTGTTGAGCATTGCGCTGAATCACGTGCATGCCCGGCAACTGACCCAGGCACAGGTGTCCTCGGATCTACGCCTGCAGGTACGGGTCAGCAGCCTGCCGGTGAAGACGGCCTACGGGATTCGATTCGCTGCTGAGGTGATTCGCTGCGAATCCTGTGTATCAACGTTCGGCCCTAAGCGAGTGATGCTGAACTGGTACAGCCACTCGCCAGCGCTCAGCGCAGGTGATCATTGGGCGTTGACGGTCCGTCTCAAGCCGATCACCAGTCTTCGCAATCCCGGTGGTTTTGACCGTGCACAGTGGTCGCTGGTTAATGGTATGCACGCCCGGGGCTATGTCAGACCCTCCCCTGAAGCGCGGAGGCTGGTTTCCAACTCGGCTGTCGACCTGACGTCAATACGAGCGGCACTCGCCAGAACGATGCGTGAAAATCCATCGGCTACTGAGACGGTTGGGGTGGTGGAAGCGCTGACACTGGGCATCAAATCCGGCATTGATGAGACTACCTGGAATCTTTTGAGAGACACAGGCACGTCGCACTTGCTGGCGATCTCGGGGTTGCACGTTTCGCTGTTGGCCGGCTGGGCATACTGGGCAGCGAGAGTCCTGTTGCGGCCTGTCTCGACATTTCCATCACGACCAGGGCGTCCGCGGCGTCAAATCGATAGCCGCGTGCTGGCTCTGTTCTGCGGTTTTCTGGTGGCGTTGTGCTACGCGCTGCTTGCCGGTTTCGCTCTGCCGGTTCAGCGGGCCATCATCATGTTACTGGTGTGGGCCGTGGCGAGCTGGCGTTTCAGGGCTTTGTCTCCTCTGGCGGGTTTATCACTGGCGATGCTGAGCGTGCTGGCTGGCAACGTGTTCAGCCCGTTAAGTGCCGGGCTATGGTTATCGTTCGGTACCGTTGCTGCCATTTTCTATCTACACCGCGGCCACCAGATCGGTGTTCAAGCCACAGAAAAACCCGGCACGCCCGGCCTGATCGCTCATGGTCTGGATGTGTGGCATCGGTATTGTTGGGCAGCGCTCAGAACTCACCTGATGCTTGGGCTTGCCTTGATACCGGTGAGCGCCTGGTTTTTTCAGTCAGGCTCTTTGGTTGCCCCGATTGCCAACCTGGTGGCAGTGCCGTTTGTCGGATTCATTGTGGTGCCTCTTTGCTTCACCGCGCTGCTGACCAGTGCAATAGGCAGTGGTCTGACGGATAGTGTTTTGCACATTGCCCAAGGCGCTATTGACGTGCTGATTTTATTTCTGCAACACATGGCGGCGCTGGAAATGAGCTCACTGACATTGTCGTTGCCTCATTCCGGCGTCATGGCGTTGTGTCTTGCTGGCGTTATCGTCGGGCTCTCGCCAAAAGGCGGTGGCTTTCGCTGGTTTGCCATTCCGCTTCTACTGCCGGCGGTCATGTTCAACACGCAAAGCTCAGTCGAGGATGGCTTTGAGGTTCACGTGCTGGATGTGGGCCAGGGGTTGTCAGCGCTGGTGCTTACGGATAGTCACACCCTGTTGTTCGACACCGGCGGCAAGGCCAGCTCGTCACGGAGTATGGTCGAGTCGGTTGTGTTGCCTTATCTGTACTCGCTGGGTCGGCGCAGCATTGACACGCTGGTGGTGTCGCATGGCGATGAAGATCACGCGTTCGGCGTGGCAGATGTATTGCGCCGGTTTCCTGACGTTCGTCTGGTGGTGGGGTCCGGCTTGCCATCTGAGTATCGCGAGCTGGCCGAACCCTGTGCCGCTGGCCTGACATGGCAACATGACGACGTGCATTTCAGCATCGTCCATCCTGGCGCGCTCGACAGTGGCTCGGATAATGATCGCTCCTGCGTGCTGCTGGTGCATTTTGGTGCCAGTCGAGCCTTGTTGACCGGTGATATTGAGCGTGGCGCTGAACAGGCATTGTCGAGGCGGCTGGGTCGGTTTCCGATTGATCTCATGACAGCGCCGCATCACGGGAGCAATACGTCTTCTACCCATGAACTGCTGTCCATGTTGTCGCCTGCGCACGTTGTTTTTTCCGCTGGGGCAGGCAACCGTTATGGATTTCCTCACGCCGCGGTACAATTGCGCTATAAATTATCGGGTACAAGGCAGTACACAACCGGCACGGTGGGTGCAGTGTCGTTTGATTTCGGCCGCAGCGGTTTGCTCGGTAACCCTGCCACCTGGTGGCAGACACGCCGTCGCTTCTGGCACGGTTTCATTAATCCGGCTTGTTCTGAGTTGTTTGCAGGGCAGGCTCTCGTTGTGCGCAAGCTTGAGCTTGCGCAGAAAGGACAAGCGCTGTGTGGGAAATAGTTACTGCAGGTGGATGGCTGATGTTGCCGATCGTGGCGTGTTCAATCGTCGCACTGGCTATCGTTGGAGAGCGTTTTTTCACTCTGAGAGCGGAAAAGGTTCTGCCGACAAACCTCGTCGCCGATGTCTGGCGGATGGCCAGTACGCGCCAGCTCACCGAAGACAAGGTAAAAGAGATACAGCAGGCTTCGCCACTGGGCCGAGTGCTGGCTGCCGGCCTGCACAACCGCACGCAGGATCGCGAGATCATGAAGGCCTCCATTGAAGAGGTAGGCGGTCATGTCGCACACGAGTTGGGACGTTACCTGAACGCGCTGGGAACCATCGCGGCGGTTACCCCGCTGCTGGGTTTGCTGGGAACCGTTGTTGGCATGATCAGCGTGTTCACGAACATCACGACGGTGGGCGTTGGCAACCCCGCCCAGTTGGCCGGCGGTATTTCACAGGCTCTGATCACTACAGCTGGCGGGCTTATGGTGGCTATTCCGGCACTCATGTTCCACCGGTATTTTCGGGGCAAGGTTGATGGGCTGGTTGTGGATATGGAAAAAGAATCGCTCAAGCTGGTAGACGTGCTGCAAAAACGCCAATCGCAGGCGCGAGTGTCGAGCGCATGAAGTTCAAGCGAGAGCCTCGGGAAGAGCTGGAGCTGAATCTGACACCACTGATCGATGTGGTATTCCTGCTGTTGATATTCTTTATGGTGTCAACGACCTTTCAGAAAGAGTCGGAAATCTCATTGCAGCTACCTCGGGCAACTGATACGGAAACGCAGAGCCCGCAAGAGCGTATCGAAGTGATTATCAATGCGGCGGGGCGTTATTACATCAACGATCAAGAGCTGGTTAAGTCAGATGTGGCCAGTTTGCAAAATGCGCTGTACAAGGTATCCGGCGGGCAACGGGATATTCCGTTGACCGTTCGCGCAGACGCACAAGCGCCGCATCAGGCCGTGGTTACTGCCATGGACGCCGCCGGGCAACTGGGTATGTTGAGAATGTCCATAGCGACTTCACGAAGCACCGAATAGGCGTGCCTGAGCACTCAAGCGGTGGTGATGCCGAGGTGGCTCACCGTGAGCGCAAATCCCAGTCGTCCCGGCAAGCAGCGGGTAATCAGCCTGATTTCACACCGGGCAAGGAAACCTATCGACGGCTCTTGACCTACATATCGCCCTATCGCAAGCAGTTCGCCATCGCGGTGTTGGGTATGGTGGGTTATGCGCTGACTGACACGGCGTTCGCAGCCTTGATGAAACCCATGCTCGACGGCAGTTTCGTTGAGCAGGACAAAACAGCGATATTGATGGTGCCGCTGATGATCATCGGCATATTCATCCTTCGAGGTGTGGCTGGATTTGCGTCCACGTATTACATCGCCTGGATCGGCTGGCGTGTGATCAAGCAGCTGAGAGGTGAAATATTCAGCAAATACCTGACATTGCCCACGTCATTTTATGACAAGGCGTCATCAGGGGAGCTGATCTCCAAGATAACCTTCAACAGCCAGATGGTGGCCAACGCTGCCAGCAGCTCACTGACTGTCATGGTGCGGGAGTCGTTAACCGCCATCGGTCTGTTTGCCTTGATGTTCTATCAAAGCTGGCAATTGTCGCTCTCATTCCTGATCATCGGGCCAATTATCGGGTTTATCGTGGC
>CALLPU010000100.1 GCA_938016235.1 uncultured Granulosicoccus sp.
ATGATGGATCTCTAGTGGGTCGTGCGGTTAATTCGGTGACAGACATGTTGTTCCCGGCGTCGTCAGAACAAGGCAGAAAAGCGACGCGTATTGGGTTATACGGGGAGCTTTTCTAACGCTGGGCTGGCGGCGCTGGGGACCAAATGTGTTACCGAATTAGCCGCACGACTCACTAGGTCGGGCGATTCGTGAAACGTTCACGCCAGCATTTTGTTGGCTTTTGCAAAGAAATCCTCACTGCCAAAATTGCCTGATTTCAAGGCAAGAGCCAGGTTCTGGCCGCTTACGTTGAGCGCAGGCACCCCGGGATCAATCATGGGCCCGATGTTCAATGCCTCCAGATCGAGTGCTTGAACAATCGCCCCTGAGGTTTCACCGCCCGCACAAATCAGCCTACCGATGCCGCTGCTAACCGCCAATCGTGCAACCTCCCCAAAGAATTGCTCGATCGTGTTCGCCGTGTGGTCAGCACCAAACTTCGCCTGCAGAGACTTGACGTTATCAGGTGAATCGGACGTGGAGACCAGCGGCAATGCCTGTTGCGCAAGTGCCCATTCAACGACCTGCTCGGGTGTCACCTGACCGTTGAGAAGTTCATCAATGGCGATGGCCTTGTGGGCACCACCCGACTGGCAATGATGATCCACTTGCGCCAGCGTCGTGACTGAGCAGGACCCTGACAAGGCGAGCGCATTACCGGGTTGACCGGACCAGGCTGGCACATCCGCAGCCTGTTTTCCGTACAGGGCTGGTAAGCCAATGGCAATGCCGGAACCACCTGTAAGCAAACCAAAACCCTTGGCGGCGTTGGCCAGAACAATCAGATCGTTGTCATCCACGGCATCACAGACAACATAACGCCTACCTGCAGCCGCTTCAGACAAGAGCGTTGCACGAGCCTCACCCGCACGCAGTGCGCTGAGCGGAACATGACCGACAGGAGTTGCCGTCTGGTGCGCTAACCAACGGCGTAAATCAGAATCGGTCATTGGAGTGATGGGATGATTGCGCAGGCTACTGTCGGATAGCAACGTATCAAATACAAACAGGTGCCCCTGGTAGATGGTGCGTCCTGTCGCTGGAAACGCCGGGCAGACAATGACAGGGTCTGTGCATTGCAGGGCATTCACCAGCGCATCAATGACAGGCCCAATGTTGCCCTGTTTCGTTGAGTCAAACGTTGAGCAGTACTTGAAAATGATCAGCTCACAACCCTGCGCCTTGAGCCAGTGCAGTGCTTCCAGCGACTGATCAACAGCCTCTTGCACAGGGCAGGATCGGGACTTGAGCGAGATGACGCCAGCTTCCACACTCGGATCGCAGGCACCCTCTGGTGTACGCACATACTGAGTTGTTTGCATGCCTCCCTGAGCTAGAGTCAGCGCGATATCAGAAGACCCCGTGAAGTCATCACCAATGACACCGATTTTCATTCATATGCTCCAGTGGTGTTAACGCTTGCGTTGAATACGTGAGTCTTGATGGCTTGAGCGAGAGAGTCGATGACGCCTTCCGTGTCTTCCCAGCCCAGACAGCCATCTGTAATGCTCTGACCGTAGGTCAGCGGTTCTGAGCTGTTAGCATCTTGTTTGCCTGCAACCAGGTGACTCTCCAGCATCAACCCGCCAATCTTGTGCGCCTCATCACCCAGGCGGCTGGCGATGGCCTGTGCCACCTGAGGTTGCTGCAGGGGGTCCTTGTGGCTGTTGGCATGGCTGCAATCAATGATCAGTCGGCGTTTGATACCACGATCCATTTGTTGCTGCCAGGCTGCCTGAACACTGCGACTATCGTAGTTGGGTTTGGCACCACCACGCAGGATAAGGTGGGCGTCCTCGTTGCCGGAAGTTCTGAACAAGGCCAGCGTGCCAGTATCCGTTGGGCTCAGGAAAGCGTGTGCGTGCCCGGCTGCCTGAACTGCATCAATGGCGATGGATACATCACCACTGGTTGCGTTCTTGAACCCGACTGGAAACGACAGTCCGGAGGCGATTTCACGGTGCACCTGACTCTCGGTGGTGCGCGCGCCAATTGCACCCCAGCTCACGGTATCTGCATAGTATTGACCCGAGGCAGCATCGAGAAATTCGCAACCGGCCGGCATGCCGATGTCAGCCAGATCAATCAGTAGCTTTCTAGCCATGAACAACCCTTCATCAATGCGAAAACTCTGATCTCTGTAGGGGTCGTTAATCAAGCCTTTCCAGCCTACGATGGTGCGGGGTTTTTCGAAATACACCCGCATGACCACTTCTAGCACGTCTTTGTGGCGCTCACGCAAGGTCTTGAGCCTTGACGCGTATTCGAGGGCTGAAGCAGGATCGTGTATGGAACAGGGGCCGACGACCAGCAGCAAACGCTGATCGGTACCGTCCATGATGCGGGCAATGCGATCCCGTGTCTGGGCGATGGCCAGAGCATGCGCTTCCTGCAACGGCAGCGCCTCTGCAAGCTCGGCCGGGCTTCGCATGGACACAATGGATTGTATGCGAACGTTCGAAATTGACGTGGCCATGGGTGTAAGGGTGCTGCCCCCAAAGGACGTGATGGATTCCCCCATGATATAGCAATGCAGCCTGTGGGTTGATCAGACACTGCAACCTGCTTTTAGAGCGCCCAGCAAAAAGGGCTCACAAGGAGCCCTTTCATTGACACTCTGGCCCGGTCTTCATGACCGGGCAATAACGGGTGCGATCAGCCTTTCGTGGCGCCGAGTGTCAGGCCGGCGATGAAATGCTTCTGCATCGCGAAGAACATGACAACCGGTGGAACCGCGGCAAGTAGTGATGCTGCCGATACCAGATGCCACTGACTGACAAACTGACCGTTCAGCGCTCGAACGCCCGCTGTTATGGGCAGTGCATGATCACCCTGGATCAGTACGGTGGCCCAGAAGAAATCATTCCAGATAAACGTGAATATCAACACTGATAGCGCTGCGATGGCAGGCTTCACCAACGGTAGCACCAGATGCCAGAATATCTTGAATTCTCCCACGCCATCTATGCGTGCTGACTCAATGAGCTCGTAGGGAAGCGCTTTGATGAAGTTACGCATGAACAGTGTACAAAATCCCAACTGGAACGCAGCGTGGAACAGCACGAGGCCGGTGACTGTGTCATACAGTCCCGTGTTAACCGACAGATCACGAACCGGTACCATCAGGATCTGAAAGGGCACAAAGTTACCTGCTACAAAGATGAAGAACAGGGGGATGGCCCATTTGAAGCGATACACGGATAGCGCATAGCCAGTCAGACACGATAACCCGACCGTCAGGATCACAGTGGGTATGGTGATTCGAACAGAGTTCCACAGATACATGCCAGCTTTTGACTGCTGGAATACGGCCAGGTAATTCTCGACCATCAGGAAGTCGCTGGGAATGCCGAAAATATTACCGGCGTTGATATCTGCTGCTGGACGAATGGATGTCAGGAAGATTGCCAGTAGAGGCAACAGCCAGATGAATAACGCAACCGGCAGGATAAGCTGGTAACCGGTTCTGACTCCGGCGCTTGAATTTTCAATAGGTTTCGGAAACATATCGGCTTACCCTCTCTCGTCCTGATACATGCGCCACAAGAAAAAGCTGATGTACACCAGCATGATCAGGAACAGGACCGTTGCAATGGCAGACCCGTATCCCATTCTGAATCCGTATTCGGACAGTGCGGTTTCGAACATGTAGTAGGCTAGTACGTTGGATGATCCGTACGGCCCACCGGCAGTCATGATTGCGATAAGGTCGAACGAGCGGAGTGCACCAATTACAGTAACCACCACGGCAATGAAAGTGGCAGGCTTGAGCTGAGGCAGGATGACATACCACAACATTTTCCAGCCTTTGGCGTTGTCCAGTCGGCCGGCCTCCACCTGATCCGGCGAGACGTTGTTAAGGCCAGTGAGATACAGGATCATGCAGTAGGCAATCTGCGGCCAGAGACCGGCAGCAATGATACCGAAGGTCACGAGGTCTTCATCGGCCAGAATGGCAGGGGGCTGTGCACCAAAGAAACCCCAGATGATGCCCACGATGCCGAAATCGGGGTTGTAGAACCAGCTGAAGATCAGACCGACAACCACCTGGCTGATAACAAACGGAAAAAAGAATAACGACTTGTACAGGCGTATTCCGGTGACGGTCTGGTTCAGGAACAATGCAATGGCAAGACCGGCAGGAACCGCCAGCATGTACAGTACAAGCCACCACACGTTGTTGATCAGGGAGGTATAAAAGCGATCGTCGTCCATGAGCTCGACGTAGTTGGCCATGCCAACCCACTCTTTTTCGCCCAGCCCATCCCACGCGTAAAAGGAAATCCAGATAGATTGGAATATGGGAGCAATAACGTAAATGAAGAAGAATATCAGGCCGGGTAGCAGGAACAGCCAGGGGGCTAACTTGATCCGATTGCGATAGAGCCAGCTACGATCTCCGGGCGGAGGACCGCTGGAGTCAGTTAGAGCTGTTGCGGCACTGCCAGTACTCGACATGGTCTATTCTCCTCGTAGCAAATGATGGTGTGGAAGCGTTTGAGGTTGTCCTCAAACGCTTGCCGGCATTTCTAATGGATACACTGACTCAAGCTGAACGTGCGAACAGCACAACGGTGTGTCGAAACATGCTGTCGCACGCCCAGCCGGTACTGATTCTTACTTGTAAACGCGTTCCTGAATCTTGTCCAGACGCTTGAGAATGGCGTCGAGGCGTTCTGGCTTGATCATGAACTCCTGAAAGCCTTCCATACCTGCCTTGGCCATTTCAGCCGGAGCATCACGGTCGAAGAACTGCGCCAGACCGGTTGCGGTGCTCACAGTTTCAAAGCCTTTTTGCAGGAACTTGTCGTCACCGACTTCTGCGTTCTTGTTGATAGGAAGTTGACCAATAGTCTTGTTCCATTCGGTTTGAACATCAGGCTGCGCCACGAACTCGAGGAATTTGCGAGCATCTTCCTTGTTCTTGGCATTGGATGGGATGAAGAAAGCATCCGTCGGTGCTTCTTCAGCGCGATCCAGACCCGGTGTGATTTCAGGGAACTGGAAGTAATCAATCTGATCATCGGTCAGGCCAGCATCACGCATGGCGGCAACACTGAAGTTACCCATGACGTACATGGCCGCTTCGCCTTTGACGAAAGGTGCCAGTGCATCCTGCCAGCTCATGGTGGCGTGGTTTTCGATGAAGTAACCTGGCTCAACCAGCTCACGCCATTTTTCGAAAACATCAACGATACGAGGATCGCTGTATTTGATTTTACC
>CALLPU010000101.1 GCA_938016235.1 uncultured Granulosicoccus sp.
GTGGTGCGCCCTGCAACCGTCCACACGTTCAGGTAATGCAAGTCGCTGGACACGGCGATCACGTCGGTTCCTACAACCCCTGGCAAACTGTCCAGAAATCGATGACCACGGCTATCTATCTGCGGCGTCGTATCGAGTTCCTCCGGCTGATGCTCAACCTCATCATCGAGCAGCAGAGCCGGCTGTGGTTTGGGCATCAACACCGGCAGGTTGATCAGCAACCACGAGGTCAGGAACCACGGCGCCAGTTCCACGATTTCCAGCATCATCGCAACCGGAAATGCCGGTGGTGGGGGATCGCTGTCGACATCAACGATATACGGCGCATACAGTGCGTCCAGCGCAAGGTAACCGGGCGCTGCAATGACAACGCCTGCGCAACCGCTGAGCAGCACTGCGGCCAGCACGTTACCCGGCAGTCGCGCACCACTGGCCAACCATTGGGTGGCCACCCACAGCGCCAACAATCCGAGCCCCACATGGAGCATCCAGAATCCCAGCCTGCCCGCCACCCCCAGGCCATTGCTTGCCTCGGGTCGTACCCAGGTAAACAGCAGCACTAGCAACAAACCAGCCGTTGCGATGACATGCCCAACCGGCAACAGGTCCAGCACCGTGCCGTTGGCCCGCAAAGCGCGTCTTCCCGAGCTATCAATCATGTCCGCCTCTCGATGTTCAATGGATGGACCACATGCTAGAGCGCCAGAAGGGTGCAAGGTGCCCACACCGCACGAACGGTTCTACGGATTCATGAACGGTCGAGTTCAGCCAGGCACACCCGTGCAACCCGCTTACAGCCATGCATACGGCGACTTACAACCATTCGTGCACAAGCTCAACCACTCATGGAATTGTTCACCCACAAGGCTTGAACAACCACCACAGTTGGCCGCAGCAGTAAACATCGCCCTTCCATTGAAAACGGAGCAAATCTCATGAAACACTCACAGACCCCAGTTCACCTTGCCGCTGCCAGCCTGGCCATCAGCGCTGCCCTGCTGACTACGTCTGCCACCGCCGCTGGGGCAGGCTGGTCGGTAGTTCCCTATGTGGGAATCAGCCAGTTGGGTGACCAGTCTCCGGGCCTTTCCGGCGCGGCCGATATTGCCGATGGCACGCTGGACATTGCCGTGGACGCAGGCTTCACCGCCGGCCTGGGCTTTCGCTATGACTACTCGGGCTCGCGCTGGAGCTCAGAATTCGGCTGGGAATACCGATCCAATGATTCTGACACTACTGATGCCACTGGCCTTGCCTTGCCCGGTGGCAACTACGCCAGCAATATTTTTTACATTAATGGCCGTTATGCGCTTGGCGAGGGCAAAGCCTGGACGCCTTGGGTCGGAGCCGGGCTCACCTGGGTTCAGGAAGTGGACCTGGACAGCGAAAACACCGACGGTGAACGCTCTTTCGAGGATTCAGGTGCCGTCGGCTTTCAGGCCATGGCAGGCGTTGATTACCGGTTTACCGACCGCCTGTATCTGACTACAGAATTGCGGTATTCGAGCCTGACCGGGCTGGATCTGTCGGAGGAAAACGGTGATGGCCGCATCAGCGACATCGACTACCAGCCCGTTACGCTGGGTGTTGGCCTGGGCCTGCGCTTCTAACAGATACTGTGACGCGATCTGGCTGTCAATGCGCGGATCCCGGCAGGCAAACCTGCTGGGATCACTTCATCCCCATACCGCCCATGCCGCCCATACCACCGCCCATACCCGGTGGCATCTGGCCTTTCATGGCACGCATCATTTTCGCCATGCCACCCTTGCTGAGCTTTTTCATGGTGCGTGCCATCTGCTGATGCTGCTTGAGCAAACGATTAAGGTCCTGCACCTGTAACCCGGCGCCGGCCGCGATGCGTTTTTTGCGCGAGCCTTTCAAAATAGCCGGGTACTTCCTTTCTTGCGGTGTCATGGAATTTACCAGGGCGATCATGTGCACGAACTGCTTGTCGTCCATCTTGTTCTTGACGGCATCCGGCACATTGCCCATGCCTGGCATCTTGTCCATCATGGAGGCCATGCCACCCATGTTGGCGACTTGCTCCAGCTGATCCTTCAGATCGTTCATGTCGAAGGTCTTGCCCTTCTTCATCTTGTTGGCAAATTTCTCTGCCTTGTCGTGATCGACCTTGGCAGTAACTTCCTCAACCAGGCTGACCACATCGCCCATACCGAGAATGCGCGAGGCAACCCGCTCGGGATGGAAGGTCTCTAGCGCATCCGTCTTTTCACCCGCGCCCATGAACTTGATGGGTTTGCCCGTGATAACCCGCACCGACAGCGCAGCACCACCGCGCGCATCACCGTCTGTCTTGGTCAGTACCACGCCGGTGAGCGGCAAGGCCTCGCCAAACGCCTTCGCGGTGTTGGCGGCATCCTGACCCGTCATGCTATCCACCACAAACAGTGTTTCGATGGGGTTGATCGCCGCATGCAACTGTTTGATCTCGGCCATCATGTCTTCATCAATAGCCAGACGACCAGCCGTATCCACCAACAGCACATCCACCAGCTGCTTGCGGGCAGCGTCCAGAGCGGCCTTGGCAATATCCACAGGAGACTGCTCAGCGGTGCTGTCAAAGAACACGGCATCGACACTGCCAGCCAGGGTTTCGAGCTGCTTGATGGCCGCGGGGCGGTACACGTCGCAACTGACCACCATGACTTTCTTCTTGTCGCGTTCTTTGAGCAAACGCGCAAGCTTGCCGACCGTGGTGGTTTTACCTGCACCCTGCAAACCGGCCATCAGGATGACCGCTGGCGGCTGAGTGGCCAGGTTCAACGGCTCAGCGGTGGCCCCCATGACAGCGACCAGTTCATCATTAACCACCTTGATGAAGGCCTGCCCGGGGGACAGGCTACCGATCACTTCCTGACCCATGGCTTTGTCGCGCACCGAATCTACCAGCTGCTTGACCACCGGCAGAGCAACATCAGCCTCCAGAAGCGCCATGCGCACTTCTCGCAGGGTGTCCTTGACGTTTTCCTCGCTCAGACGCCCCTGCCCGCGCAGGTTCTTGATCGTACCGCCCAGCCGCTCACTCAGATTGTCGAACATGCGTATTTCTCTACTGTTTTGAGTGCCGAAACCAAGCGTCGGCTTTCACTGGCGCACACCTGCAATCAAACCGTGTGCTCAAACGTTTTACACAGTATACGGGACCCGGCTGATGCCGGTTAGCAGCCGCGCTGCCTGGCCCCTGGCTGAACTATCAGCGGTGTCTGCTCGTCTCTATCCCAATCGCCACCAGAAAGTTGAGTCAGCAATGCAAAAGTCGTTCAAGCTCCTGAAACCCTGTTTACGCCTCTGGCTGGTTATAGGGACGGTCAGCGCATTGTCAATCTCAACGGCACTGGCACAAGGAGAGACCCCCGTTGTGGCCATGGATACGGACGCTGCCCTGAGCGCCCAGCTGATCAAGGCCTATGAGGCGCTTGGCAGCGATTACAAACCTCGCACCGAACACCTGTTTGCCGACGGAAAACCGCGCTATATCAACCGTCTGGTAGACGAGGACTCGCCGTATCTCCTGCAACACGCTCACAATCCGGTGAACTGGTATCCGTGGGGTGATGAGGCATTTGCGGCCGCCACAGCGCAAAACAAGCCGATATTCCTGTCCATTGGCTATGCCACCTGCCACTGGTGCCATGTCATGGAACGCGAGAGCTTTGAAGACGAAGCCATCGCAGAATTGATGAACGAACACTACATCTCCATCAAGGTGGACCGTGAGCAATTGCCCGATGTTGATGCCTTGTTCATGTCTGCCGTCATGATGATTAACGGCAGTGGAGGATGGCCCATGTCCAGCTTTCTGGATAATGAGGGTCGGCCGTTCTATGGCGCAACGTACTTTCCACCGGCGCAGTTCACTCAGATTCTCGAACGCATTGATCAGCTGTGGCAAGACGAACGGGACACACTGCTGGATCAGGCGGCCCAGGTCACTGCTGCCATTACTCGCCTCAACGACACCAGCAGCGAAGCCACTGAGGTTGGCCTTCGTGAGATTGAACGCGCCATCACACAGGCGCAGCAGAGCTTCGACCCGAACAAGGGTGGATTCGGCGGCGCGCCGAAATTTCCGCGCGAATCCACACTGTTCTTTCTGCTCGATCAGGCAACGCGTACTTTCAGCAATGCCATTGCGGCTGAAGCGGCTTTGCTGATGGCTGACATGTCGCTCAAGCACATGGCAGCAGGTGGCATACATGATCATGTGGGCGGTGGCTTTCATCGTTATGCGGTCGATTCACAGTGGCTGGTGCCGCATTTTGAAAAAATGCTGTACAACCAGGCGGCGCTGGCGCGCAACTATGCTCAAGCCTACCGCTTGACTGGCGATGAGCAGCACGCACGTACGGCACGTCGCACACTCGACTACGTGCTGCGCGACATGACGGCAGAGTCGGGCATGTTCTACTCCGCCACCGACGCGGATTCAGAAGGTGAGGAAGGCCGCTTTTTTATCTGGACGCCGGAGCAATTGACAGACGTGCTCGGCGAAGAAGACGCTGCCCTGGCCAGTGCCGTCTGGAACGTGACCGGCGAAGGCAACTTTGAAGGCACCAGCATTCTGCATACACCTCAAAGCCTGGGTGAGATTGCTACCGCGCTGGACCTGGACGCTGACTCGCTGCAACAGAAAGTGGATCAGTGGAGTGAAGCACTGCGCCTGGCTCGCGAAGAACGAGAGCATCCGCTGCGTGATGAGAAGTTCATCAGCAGCTGGAACGGCATGATGATCAGCGCGTTTGCAGAAGGTGCAGACAGGCTCGGTCATGCCCCCTACCTGGATGCTGCCATCAGAGCAGGCAATGCTGTGTGGCAGAACCTGCGCCAGCCTGATGGTTCGTTGTATCGCACCTCGTTCGATGGGCAAGCTTCAATTGACGGTACGCAGGCAGATTACGCCTATCTGGCCGAAGCCTATCTAGCTCTCTATGACGCAACTGGCGACACAACCTGGCTTACTCGTGCCAGGCAACTGACCGAGACAATGAACTCATCGTTCTGGGATGAGAAGAACGGCGCCTACTTCATGGGAGCGAGTGTGGTGAGTGGCGCCAGCTTGAGTTCACGTCCCAAGGATCTGAACGACAATTCCATTGCTTCGGGCAACTCGGTGGCGTTGCGCGTGCTCTCCCGCCTGTTCACGCGCACCGGAGAACCGGATTATGAAGCACGTGCCAACCAGTTGATTGCCGCCTTGTCCAGCCGACTCAGCCAGCAGCCGGCCGGTTACTATTACTTGCTTACCGGCATCGGCGAACACCTGGAAGGTGAAGCAGGCAATCTGCAATACGGTGGACGAGGCGTTGCACGGGCACGGGCATTCAAACGGGATGACAAACTGGTAGTTGCCATTAATCTTAAAGATAACTGGCATATCAACTCAGATGTACCTCTGCAGGATTATCTGATCGCAACCGCGTTAACCGATGCCGATGGTCAGGCGCTGAGTAATATTGAATTTCCGGATGCTCATCGCCGCACGCTTGGCTTTCAACGCGCCGAGTTGTCACTGTTCGAGAACGACTTCGAGATTGTGGCGGACTGGCCCGACAGCGATCACGAACTGGCCGTGCTGGTTAACCTCAAACTGCAAGCCTGCAACGACGAAATCTGTCTGGCACCGGAAAACCTGCCACTCACTGTCTTTTAAAGGGTGAGCCGCAAGTCGCTCACGTAACGCGCCTGCGCCTGACGCCACTCAGCTGCTGGTCCAGTGATACCTGTGAACCGTCATCGGTACCGGCGGAATGTGCTGCACCGTGGCGGTAGCGGATGCGTTTGGCGCGACGAGTGACGAGGCCATCCATACAGGCCTGACGCACCGCTTCTCTTTTGCGCACGATAAGCCCCGAACCCGGTTGCCCATCCGAGCTCGACTGCCGGGCAGAAGCCTGTGCCGCCTCCTCGGCCTGCCGACGCTCGCTGTCTATCTGGCGGGCGCGGGCCAGCACCGCCAGCGCAAAACCCACCCGATAGTCGAAACTGGCCGAACGCCCGGGCGCCACGCTTCCCTGTTGTTTACGACGTTTCAATGAGCGCTCCATGGCATCTGTCAGGTAGCCATAGGTCAGGCCCGCGACATCCGCATCGATGCTGAATCCACGGAACTCGATGGTTTCACTCTTCACGCAGATACAGTCGTGCAGTAATGCAACGGCAGACCCCAGCACACTGACATAATTCGGAACAGCACGAAAAGCCTTGCTGATCTTGCTGGCGCCAAAATCGGAGGTTTCCAGATCCTCTTCGCTGATACCGAATCGGGCCATCAAGGATTGGCACCGCCGCATGGCGATCTCCGCTTCATGCGGACTGGATTCGTTCTCACGGCTCATCGCGTAGAGTTTGCGAATCCGGCTGAGGAGTTTTTCTCTGTCCATAGGGTAACCGGATGGTTGCGCAGCAAAGCGGGGCCTGACGATATCTTTGCGACGGGGCAATTGCAGGGAATTGCTGCATGGTATTCTAAAGCGCGGTAGAACCTTTGGGGTTTTCGCCTTGAATCGAGGCAGTCAGGACAAGTTATTGTGAGTTTTATCCTCTCTCTTCTAGCGGCCGCCTTCTACAGCGTGTCGAGTGCCTTTCTCTGGCACGCGCTGAACACCGGTCGCAACCCAAGTACCGAGGCTGCACCGGGTGTCGCCCCCGACAACACCGGATCGGTCAGGTCGCAAGCGGCCCGCCAGCGACGCATGATGCTGACCATCGCCACGGCCGCGCTGGTCCTGCATGGTTGGGTGGTCATCCATCAGACTGGACTTCCCTACGAGCTGGCCTTGCCGTTGTTTACGTCCATGGCCGCCACGTCTCTGACGATCGTTTTGCTGCACATTTTCCTGTGTCTGAAACAGCCTGCGGACTACCTTGGCCTGGCGGTCTATCCCACAGCGGCCGTGACGCTGATCGCTGCACAGGCATCTGGCGGTGGCGCCCAGATCATGGGAGACGCTGTTCAGATCCACGTCTTTTTATCGTTGCTGGCCTACGCCATTCTGGCGCTGGCCGCCTCACAAGCCATTCTGGTATCCATACAGCGCCACTTTCTGTCCCGGCACAAACCCGGCGGCTTCATTCGCGCCCTGCCGCCTCTGGATGTCACAGAGCGGCTGCTGTTTACGCTGCTCACTGCCGGTTTCATCCTGTTGTCCATGAGTCTGGCCAGCGGTTTTTTCTATCTCGAAGACATGTTCTCCCAGCAGCTGGTGCACAAGACCATCCTGTCGTGCGTGGGGTGGACCATTTTTGGCGTGCTGCTCTTCGGCCGCTGGCAATTCGGCTGGCGAGGCAAACGCGCCGTACACTGGACGCTGGCAGGCTTTGTCATCCTGATTCTGGCCTATTTCGGCTCAAAAATCGTGCTTGAAATACTGCTTCATTAAACACCGGCAACCATCCACCAGGACCGCTGAAAGCCTGAACGTTGGCGGCAAAATGACGTCGCCCCGGGCGATTTATGGGCCGACGACACCCTGTTACACGACACTAAGATCAGTATTGGTCACTCAAACAGGCTTACTCGTTGCTATAGTGCGAGCATCGACAGCAAAATGAAGGCCGGTTGTTCTTGAACACCATCCCCATCGGCGCACTGGTAAGCATACTGGTGATGCTGGTACTAGCCTCGGGTTTCTTCTCAGGATCCGAGACGGCACTGATGTCTCTCAATCGCTATCGGCTGAGGCACCAGGCCAACAACGGCAACAAAGCTGCTCAGCGTACCGCCAGGTTGCTGGAAAACCCGGACAGGCTGATCAGCCTTATCCTGCTGGGAAATAACTTCGTCAACATTCTGGCCTCCGCCATTGCCACTGTCATCGCGCTGCGCCTGATGGGAGAGGCCGGGATAGCCGTGGCGACGGGCCTGCTCACCATTATCATCCTGGTGTTTGCCGAAGTGACCCCGAAAACCTTCGCTACACGACGCGCCGAACAATTCGCGTTCATTGCCTCGGCGGTGTATCAACCGCTCATGGTGGTCACCTACCCGCTGGTTGCCGCCACCAACTGGATCAGCTCAAAAATTCTGAAACTGTTCAATACCGAAGCCATATCCTCCGAAGACGAGCACCTGTCCAGTGAGGAGCTGCGCACCGTACTGAATGAGACAGCCGGCATGGTGCCGCAGCGACACCGTGACATGCTGTTGAACATACTGGATCTGGGAACGGTCTCGGTCAACGACATCATGGTGCCAAGAAACGAAATTGTCGGCATCGATCTGGAGGATCCGTGGGACGAAGTGATTCGCGACATCAGCGACAGCCCGCACAGTCGCCTGCTGGTTTTCAGAGAAAACGTTGATAACGTCGTAGGCTTCATTTATTTGCGCAAGATGCTCGACGCCCTGCGCTCCGGCAAGATCACCCGGGAGTACCTGGAGTCCGTGGTGCGCGACCCTTACTTCATTCCCGAAGGCACCACGTTAACGGTGCAGCTGCTGAATTTTCAGCGACAGAAGCGCCGCGTCGGTCTGGTGGTTGACGAATACGGTGACATTCAGGGCATGCTCACACTCGAAGACATCCTGGAAGAGATTGTGGGTGAATTTGATAACGATCCGCAGATTGCCCCGTCCGAAATCCGGCCACAGCCTGATGGCAGTTTTATCGTGGACGGTAATGCGCAAGTCAGAAACCTGAACAAGTCTCTTAATTGGTCATTGCCGTCTGAAGGGCCAAAAACACTGAACGGTATCGTGGTGGAACATTTCGAGAACTTCCCACCTCAAGGCGCCGTGTTTACGTTCAATGGCCACCCCATGACCATACTGGCGGTTGAAGATAATCGCGTACAGCAAGTGCGCATTGAACCGGCTCAGTTTGATGAAACCGATGAGGATGCCAACGGCTCCAGAATAGCGGCCAGTAACTGACCGCAACGAGTACGCTAGTGTCCAAGGTCAAGCAACGCTATCACTGCACGGCATGCGGTGCCATCTCCACAAAGTGGACCGGGCAATGCGCTGACTGCGCTGAATGGAATACGCTGGAAGAGACGGTCGCACCTGCCAGCGCATCCACGAGCGCAACAGCCGCCGCAACCAATGCACGCTACGGCGGCTACGCTGGCGGTAGCGGCATCACCAATGCCTCAGACGTGCAATTGGTTGCCGAAGCTCGGCTCGGAACGGGGCTGTCAGAACTGGACCGCGTACTCGGTGGTGGCCTGGTAGCAGGCTCAGTGACCTTACTCGGCGGCGATCCGGGCATTGGCAAATCCACTCTACTCATACAAAGCCTGGCGCATCTGAGCCAGAGTCGTCGTGTGCTGTACATCACTGGTGAAGAGTCGCTGCAGCAGGTGACCTTGCGGGCCAGACGATTGCAGCTGCCCGAAGACAAGCTACGGCTACTGGCTGAAACGCAGGTTGAAGCCATACTGGCGCACGCGGCACGGGAAAAACCCGATGTCATGGTGATCGATTCCATACAGACGATGTACACAGAATTGCTCAGCTCCGCGCCCGGCGCTGTGGCGCAGGTCCGTGAAAGTGCCGCACGGCTGGTGCGCTACGCCAAACAAAGCGGAACCTCGATTTTTCTGGTGGGTCACGTTACCAAAGAAGGCGCGCTTGCCGGGCCTCGAGTGCTCGAGCACATGGTGGACACCGTGCTGTATTTCGAAGGCGATCCTGGCAGCCGCTATCGGGTTATTCGTGCGGTCAAGAATCGCTTCGGTGCCGTGAACGAACTCGGTGTGTTTGCCATGGATGAATCCGGACTCAAGGCGGTGAAAAACCCATCGGCCATCTTTCTGTCCAGGCATCCGGATCCTGTCAGTGGCAGCGTGATCATGGTCACTCGCGAAGGAACCCGCCCGATGCTCGTCGAGGCTCAGGCACTCGTGGATACCAGCCATACGGGTAGCCCGCGGCGCGTCTCGCTGGGACTGGAGCAGAATCGGCTGTCGATGCTACTTGCTGTCATGCATCGACACGCCGGTATCGCCATGTTCGACCAGGATGTCTACGTCAATGTCGTGGGCGGGGTGCGCATCTCTGAAACCGCTGCCGATCTGCCAATACTCCTGGCGGCCCTGTCCTCGTTCAGGACGCGGCCTTTGCCCAGTGATCTTGTCGTCTTTGGCGAAGTGGGTCTGGCCGGCGAAGTGCGGCCTGTGGCCAATGGTGAGGAACGCCTGCAGGAATCGGTCAAGCATGGGTTCAAGCGCGCCATCGTGCCACACGGCAACCTGCCCAAACAATCGATCAAAGGCCTGCAGGTGGACGGCATTCATAGACTGCACGAAGCTATCGACTCGATCGATTAGTGCCGCTGCCGCACCAATACAGTAAACTGCCTTGACCGCCCAACCCGCCGCTTGATGAGTCAGCACGCCGTGTCGCAAAAAACGCGAAAAATCCCGAAGTCCACGAAATTTGAAGACGCACTTGGCGAACTGGAGGCCATTGTCAATTCACTGGAAACGGGCGACCAGACACTCGAGATGTCACTTGAACAGTTTGAACGCGGCGTCAGTCTGTCTCGGTTTTGTCAGCAAAGTCTCAGCGAAGCGGAACAGAAAGTGAAAATCCTGATGACCGACACGGCTGATGGTGAAGACGATCTGGCCGATTTCGACGCTGCAGAGCCCGATTGATCCAATGACCGGTACCGCCAACACAGCCCCGAACCGTTCCCCGCAAAGCGCTGATTTTATCGATCGCCTGAAGCTCTATCAGGCTCGCGTCGACGACGCACTCATCACCCTGCTGCCCGCCGAGAAGGGCAGCGCCACTCAATTGCCATCGGCCATGCGCTATGCCGTAACCAACGGTGGCAAGCGCGTGCGCCCGGTGCTGGCCTATGCCACGGGCAAAGCGCTGGGGCTGCCCCTGTCACGCGTGGATGTTCCTGCCTGTGCAGTGGAAATGATGCACGCCTACTCGCTCGTGCATGACGATCTGCCAGCCATGGATGACGATGACTTGCGACGCGGCAAACCGACGTGCCACAAAGCGTTTGACGAGGCGACAGCCATTCTGGCAGGCGATGCCCTGCAAGCGCTGGCGTTCACCGTACTGGCCCTGAACAAGGATGCCGACGTGTCTGATTCGGCAAAACTGCGCATGGTTGAGATCCTGGGCGAAGCCAGTGGCGCTGCTGGCATGGCCGCCGGCCAGGCAATCGACCTGGAATCGGTCG
>CALLPU010000102.1 GCA_938016235.1 uncultured Granulosicoccus sp.
CCGTACTGGATGTAACTGATCGGGAAGCCATCGGTGCTTTTTTTACCGGTGAATCTCATTTTGATGTTTTGTTCAATTGCGCAGGTTTCGTGCATCACGGCTCTGTGCTTGAGTGTACTGATGATGAATGGGACATGGCCTTCGATCTTAACGTCAAATCCATGTTTCGCATGAGTCAGGCGGTACTACCCGGCATGGTGGAAGCCGGTGGAGGCTCCATTATCAACATTTCTTCCATCGCAGCACACAAGGGCCTGGTTAACCGGTTTGCCTATGGAACCACGAAAGCGGCGGTGGTCGGGCTGACCAAGTCGATTGCGGCAGATTTCGTGACACAGGGCATACGCTGTAACGCCATAGCCCCGGGCACGGTGCAGTCGCCTTCGCTCGATGGCAGGATCGCGGCCTTCGATGACCCGGTGGCGGCCCGCAAGCAGTTCATTGCCCGTCAGCCGATGGGCAGACTGGGTACAGCGGAAGAAATTGCTCATATGGCACTGTACCTTGCCAGCGATGAGTCTATCTTTACGACAGGCACATTAATGAAAGTGGACGGAGGAATGTCAATATGAAGCTCTTGCGGTATGGCGATGCTGGATTTGAAAAACCCGGAGTGCTCGATGAAGAGGGCCGTATTCGGGACCTCTCTGCCCATATCGAAGACATCGGACCCGATCAGCTGGAGGATGCGACGATTGCGCGGCTCGCTTCTCTGGATCTGAAGAGCTTGCCTGCTGTGCCCGCCTCGGTGCGTCGTGGTCCACCCGTGAATAATATCCGCAAGATCGTGTGCATCGGTCTCAATTACACCGATCATGCCGAAGAGTCTGGCATGCCGATTCCTGACGAGCCGGTGGTGTTCATGAAAGCGGACACCTCCATTACCGGCCCCAATGACGACGTCATCATTCCGCTGGTGAGCAAGAAGCTCGACTGGGAAGTGGAGCTGGGCATCATCATCGGTAAAACCGCGCATTATGTTGACGAATCGGATGCGCTGAATCACGTAGCGGGTTATTGCGTGGTCAATGATGTGTCCGAGCGTGCATTTCAGCTGGAAGGAACCGGGCAGTGGGTGAAAGGCAAGAGCCATGATTCTTTTTGCCCGTTGGGTCCAGTCCTGACAACCCGCGATGAAATACCCGATCCGCAAACGCTGGATTTGTGGTTGAACGTGGACGACGAACGTGTGCAGACCGGCAGCACGTCGTTGATGATTTTCTCTGTTGCCCACATCATCAGCTACCTCAGCCGCTTCATGACGTTACGACCGGGCGATCTGATTTCAACCGGTACACCACCGGGCGTCGGTGCAGGCTTCAAACCGCCTCGTTATCTGGCCGCAGGTCAGGTCATGTCTCTGGGTATCTCGGGACTGGGCGAAATTTCACAAACGGTGGTTCAGCATCCTGCACACGCTTGACAAAAACGCATGAGTGATTCATCGAAAGATCCTGCTAAACGTAGGGTCGGGCTGCGTAGCGAGCAGTGGTTTGGCCGTCAGGACAAGGACGGATTTGCGTATCGCAGCTGGATGAAGAATCAGGGCCTGCCGCACCATCTGTTTGACGGGCGGCCAGTCATTGGTATCTGCAATACCTGGTCTGAGCTCACGCCGTGCAACGCCCACCTTCGCGAGATCGCCGAACGGGTGAAGCGCGGTGTCTACGAGATGGGCGGGTTTCCCGTTGAGTTCCCGGTCATGTCGCTCGGGGAAACGCTGCTGCGACCCACGGCCATGCTGTTCCGCAATCTGGCCAGCATGGATGTGGAAGAGTCGATTCGCGGCAACCCGCTGGATGGCGTCGTGTTGCTCGTCGGGTGTGACAAGACTACGCCCTCCTTGATGATGGGCGCCGCCAGTTGCGATCTGCCTACGCTGGTGGTCTCCGGTGGCCCGATGCTGAACGGTCGATTTCGCAACGAACGCATTGGATCCGGAACGCATGTGTGGAAGTTCGATGCCATGCTCAAGACCGGTGAGATGACCAAGGAAGAGTTCATGGAAACCGAATCCTGCATGAGCCGATCGGTGGGCCATTGCATGACCATGGGTACGGCTTCAACGATGGCCTGTATGGTTGAGGCGCTGGGTATGGGCATGCCGGGCAACGCCGCCATTCCGGCTGCGGATTCACGGCGCAAGGTGTTGGCGCACATGGCCGGGCGACGCATCGTGGACATGGTGCATGAAGACCTCGTGCCATCAAGGATCCTGACACGTCAGGCCTTCGAAAATGCCATTCGTGCCAACGGTGCGATTGGCGGCTCCACCAATGCCGTGATCCATCTCCTGGCGCTGGCTGGCCGACTGGGGGTTGAACATACACTGGACGATTGGGACGCCGTGGGTCGCAAGGTTCCGTGTCTGGTCAACCTGATGCCCTCGGGCGACTACCTGATGGAAGACTTCTACTACGCAGGCGGGTTGCCTGCGGTACTGCGAAAGCTCGGCGAAGCTGGCTTACTGCACAAAGACGCACTGACCGTTAACGGCAAGACCCAGTGGGAAAACGTCAACGGTGCCGATGTGCACAACGACGACGTGATTTTCCCCACTGGCAAGCCGTTCAAGGAGGCCGGAGGCATCGTGGTTCTGCGGGGCAACCTGGCACCGGATGGTGCTGTGCTGAAACCTTCGGCGGCTACGCCTGCCTTGATGCAGCACACGGGTCGCGCTGTGGTGTTTGAAGATATTGATGATTACAAGGCACGTATCGATTCAGATGAGCTGGATGTCGATGCCAGCTGCGTACTGGTCTTGAAGAACTGCGGACCGTGCGGTTATCCCGGTATGGCGGAAGTGGGCAACATGGCGTTGCCGGCGAAGGTGTTGAAGACCGGAGTAACGGATATGGTGAGAGTGTCTGATGCTCGCATGAGCGGCACGGCATACGGCACCGTGGTGTTGCACGCGTGCCCCGAAGCGGCCGTTGGTGGACCACTGGCGCTGGTAGAAAACGGCGACATGATTACGCTGGATGTCCAGGCTGGTGAGCTGTCCATGGATGTGGACGAACAGACGTTGGCAGAGCGCCGCAAGCGTTGGCAACCCACGCACCCTCAAGCTACCCGTGGTTACGTCAAGATGTATCAGGAGACTGTCATGCAGGCAAATGAAGGGGCCGACCTTGCGTTTCTTCGTGGCGGCAGCGGTGCCCCGGTGCCCCGCGACAGTCACTA
Organism: uncultured Granulosicoccus sp.; assembly: GCA_938016235.1. Taxonomy (GTDB): domain Bacteria; phylum Pseudomonadota; class Gammaproteobacteria; order Granulosicoccales; family Granulosicoccaceae; genus Granulosicoccus. Next base: position 3,184 of record CALLPU010000102.1, read on the forward strand.
GTTTTCAAAACTTTTCGGATCACACCCCGGCCTGGCGGTGATCGCCCTTCATTGATTTTTGGACAAACGGCAGATTATGAGTGTTAAAGAAAGAGTAGGATTTATCGGGTTGGGTGCAATGGGTGTCGGCATGGCTGCGAATGTTGCCGCCGCTGGTTACCCGTTAACCATCATGGGGCACACGCGTCGGGAACCGATTGATCGATTGGTGGCGCTGGGTGCTACCGAAGTGAAATCTCCCGCCGAAATGCGTCCACTGTGCGACATCATTATCCTGTGTGTCACCACCTCTGAAGCTGTTGAAGGGATCGTCACAGGTGAGCAGGGGCTGCTCAGCGAAGGCGATAATCCGTTTCTGTTAATTGATTGCGGTACGTCTCGACCAGATTCTACGCTGGCACTGGGTGCCAGGCTTGCAGAATCAGGTTGCAGCATGATGGACGTGCCGTTGGGTAAGTCCTCAGCTGCGGCAGAATCCGGCACGTTGAACATGATGGCTGGCGGCAGTGACAGTGATTTCGAGCGAGCAAAACCGCTGCTGGAAACCATGTCTGAGAATCTGTTCCATGTGGGTGGCCTGGGTATTGGTCATCGCATCAAGCTGATCAACAACGGGTACTCCATGGCGGTTGCATGTCTGGCAGCCGAAGCCATGGCAACGGCAAAAGCGGGTGGTGTGGATTTGAAGCTGGTCCGGGATGTCATGGTAGCTGGGCCTAATCGCAGCGACTTTTTCGAATGGATGATGGCGTCTGCCGTTGACGGTGATGAAGAGAAGCTGTCTTTTGCCCTGAAGAACGGGCTCAAGGACATGGGCTATTTCAACGCCATGGCCGATGAGGTTGGAGTTGACGCCACCTTGCCACGAGCAGCACATGCGCGATTGAGCTCGGTCGTGGAGGCCGGACACGGCGAGAACTACGTACCTGCCTTGATGCGTCTGATTGAGAAGTAGGGACCATGGTTGAGGCAACACCGGTGGTTTGGCTCGATGGCAAAGAGTCCACGAGCCAACCTTTCCTGAGATTGGCAGAAACCGACAACGTGGCTGTAGCCTTGCGCACGCTCAAGGAAGGCGAGGCATTTGAACTGCCGGCATCAGACGTTGCGCCGAGTCAATCGTTGACCATCCGTGCGCGCATCATGAAAGGCCACAAGGTAGCGCTGCAGGCCATAGGTACCGGGCAGAGAGTGCGAAAGTATGCCCAGCTCATTGGTCTTGCCAGCCAGGACATTGCTGCGGGCGATCATGTGCATAGCCATAATCTGTCTTTTACGCTCAACGATGCCACCAATCAACGACAAACAGATCGCCAGTCCACACTTATCAATAGCACGGATACCTTTCAGGGTTATCGCCGGGCAGATGGCAGAGTAGGAACGCGCAACTTTATCGCGGTGATCAGCAGCGTCAATTGTTCAGCCACGGTCGCCAATCGCATAGCCGCTGCCTTTGATGATCAGGCACTGAGCGCTTTTGGCAACGTTGACGGGGTTGCAGCCTTTACCCACGGTACCGGCTGTGGCATGGATTCAGCTGGCGAAGGTTTCCAGAACCTGCAGCGTGTCCTGGCAGGCTATGCGCGTCACCCGAATGTAGGCGGGGTACTGCTCGTTGGGCTTGGGTGTGAAACCAGCCAGATCGCGGGAACTCTGGAAGCGCACAAACTGGCCAGTGGGCCCCTTTTGCGAACAATGAATATCCAGACCACCGGCGGGCACGTGAAAACCATTGAAAGGGGTGTTGAGTTGATCAACAGCATGATCGAGGAAGTCAATGCCATTGAAAGGGAAAGCTGCCCGGCGTCTGATCTGACACTGGCGCTGCAATGTGGTGGCTCGGACGCCTGGTCCGGCATAACAGCCAACCCGGCCCTGGGTTATGCCGCCGATCTGCTGGTGCAGCAAGGCGGCACGGCGGTGCTGGCCGAAACCCCTGAAATTTACGGCGCCGAGCATCTGCTGACACAGCGTGCAGCCAGCGATGACGTGGCTGATGCCCTGATGAGTCGTATCGAGTGGTGGCAGGATTATGTGGCACGCAACGATGGTTCTCTGGACAACAATCCGTCGCCGGGTAACAAGCTCGGTGGGCTTACCACGATCCTGGAAAAGTCGCTGGGTGCGGTTGCCAAGGGTGGCACAACATCCCTCAATGGCGTGTATCGGTACGCAGAGCAAGTGGATCGCAAGGGGTTTGTGTTCATGGATTCACCCGGCTACGATCCGGCATCGGTAACCGGGCAGATTGCCTGTGGCTGTAACCTGGTATCGTTTACCACGGGTCGCGGCTCAACCTTTGGCAGCAAACCGGCGCCGTGTATCAAGATTGCCACCAACACTGATATGTATCGTCAGCTTGAAGATGATATGGACATCAATGCTGGCACCATTGTCAGTGACGGTGATTCAGTGGCGGCAGTGGGTACGCGCATCTATCAGCAATTACTGAAGGTAGCGTCCGGAACACCGACACTGAGTGAAACCCATGGATTGGGCGATCATGAATTTGTACCCTGGCAAATCGGTGCCACGATGTAGTGCTCCATTCTGAACCCATGCATACCCTCATTCTCGGTGCTGGTTACAGTGGTCTGCGCATTGGCAGGCAAGCGCTGGCGCACGGTGCTGTCTGCGGTACACGTCGCGAGCAGGGTGGTCTGGATGAAGTGCAACAGTGGGGGTTGACGCCGTGCCAGCTCAACGGCCGGATTTCATCGCAGTTGCGGGAACAGCTGGCCAAAACCACGCACCTGATCAGCTCGGTGGCGCCGGCCCGTGAAGCACCGCTGAATGATCCGATGGACACCTTGATAGCCTCGCTCACACGAAAGGATTTGCCGTCGTTGAGATGGTTGGGTTACTTGTCCACGATTGGTGTCTACGGTGATCACAACGGTGCCTGGATCGATGAGCAAACACCGTGTATCTCAACACAACCGCGCTCATTGATGCGTCGAGAGGCCGAACTGGCCTGGCAGCAATCCGGTACGCAGCTGAACGTACCGGTGTCGATCTTGCGATTGTCAGGAATTTACGGTCCCGGGAGAAATGCGGTTGAAGATGCCATCAAGGGGCGAGCCCGAATGTTGATCAAACCCGGACAGGTCTTTAACCGGATACACGTGGATGATCTGGCGCAAGCCACGCTCAAGGCCGCCATGCTGGAGCACGATGGTGTATTGAACATCACGGATGATCTGCCCGCTCCACCGCAGGTGGTCATTCGCTACGCGCACGAACTGGCAGGGCGCAATCCACCGAATGCTGTCGATTTCGCCACGGCTGATATCAGCCCGATGGCGCGCTCTTTCTACAGTGAAAACAAACGGGTTCGAAATGCCTTGAGTAAACGGCAATTGGATCTGCACTACCGTTATCCCACGTACAAGTCAGCCCTTGCAGCTATCTGGAATTCGCTGAAATGAAAGGTTCAAGACCCCTTCAGGCCCCGTTGACTCAACACAACGACCTGAGTAAAACGGAGCAGACACGATCTGTGGTTGAATCCATGGTGGATGGTTTGAATGATCATGAAATTGACGGCATGGGGGCGTTTTTCGCAGCCACGTTCCGTTGGATGGGCAATGCCGGGTGTGGTACCAAAAACGGACTAAAGGCGTTCCAGGACAACTGGCAGAAACCGTTTCAGGCTGCGTTCTCCGATAAGGTCTGTATCGATGAGGCGCGTTTGGCCGAGGGTGAATGGATGGCTGCTTTCGGTCGTCAGGAAGCCACGCACTCAGGTGAGTTCATGGGTATTCAGCCCACCGGCCAGCGCGTGGAAATCCGCTATATGGATTTCTGGAAGGTGGTTGATGGCAAGATCGTCGACAATTACGTAATGGTGGATTTTCCGTATGTCATGCAGCAACTGGGTGTCGATCCTTTCAACGGGCACGGCTGGGAGAAGCTGGACAAGTCATCAGCAGAATGATCTACATTTCTGACTTGGACTTTTCGTCCGTCTCATAGCCGTGTTCCCGGTAGGGATACACTTTGTGCCCGTAACGAATCACCAGCACCGCCAGAGTCAGCAACAGGATGGACCCGGCAACGGCCAGCATCCGGATGTCTTCTATATCCTTGGCATCGATGATGAGGTAGCGTGCCAGGGCCACCATCGCGATATACAGCGGGAAACGCACCTGGATTTGTCCCGTCCTCAAGTACTGACCGATCATCGCCAGCACCTCAAGGTAGAGAAACATCAATAACAAGTCAGCGAGTGTGACCGAGCCTCGATCAATCATGACCCAGATTTCGGTGGCTATTGCCACCGTAGTGGCTATGCCGGTTGCAATCAGCGCAATGATTTCAACGGCAACGAGTCCGTTGTCCAGAACATTGCGGGTGCGCACCAGAAGAGGGTGGTCATGCTGCATAAGGCTTGCTAGCTCGGCGTCCGTAAGTTGGATGATAGAGCAGCGGCGCGTGCTTGTCTGGACTGCCTGTTCCCACCATGCTTGATACCACGGTTTCATCGGTGGATACCTGGGCGCAGCTCTCTCCGCTCATGGTCGTGGCTGTGTTCATCTATTTTCTCGCAGGTCTTGTCAAGGGTACGTTAGGGATCGGCTTTCCGACCACGGCAGTCAGTTTGCTGGCGCAGACAACCGATGCGAGAACCGCTATCTCTCTGGTTATCGTGCCCATGGTGGTGACCAATGCGTGGCAAACATGGCGCAGCGGCAAAGTGCGTTGGGTCGTGAGCAGCTTCTGGCGCCTGTTACTGTGCATGCTGATATTCATCGGCATCTTCTCGCAACTGGCTACCGCCGTGCCGGTGGCTTACCTGGGGGCAATGCTGGGCGGCGTGGTGACACTATATGCAGCTACCAGTCTCTACAAGCCTGTGTTGCGCATACCGGATCGATACGATAACCCGGCACAACTGGTCACAGGTGTCAGCTCCGGTGTGATGGGCGGTATTGCCGGCGTCTGGGCACCACCCATCCTCATCTACCTGACCGCTCGCGGCCTGTCCAAGGATCAGTTTGTTGCCACCACTGGCCTGCTGTTATTTCTGGGCAGTGTTGTTCTGTTTTCCGGTTACTGGCACGCTGGTTTGCTGGGGCCCTCCGTTCTGATGTTGTCCTGTGTGCTTCTGGTGCCGTCAATGGCAGGTATGGTCTGCGGTGAGCAGTTGCGCAGGCGTTTGTCAGCCACGCGTTTTGAAAGAGCGCTACTGTGGTTTTTTCTGTTGATGGGATTGAACCTGATCCGACGTGCGTTTGTATGACCGTGCAACCGCCTTTAACGGGTATTGCGATTGTGTATGAAGATGAGTCGGTCATCGTTGTCGATAAACCTGCTGGCATGCTGTCCCAGCCGGGTCGAACCGAGCCGGACTCGCTGGTCAGCCGAGTCAAGCTGGCGCGTCCGGATGCCACTGGACCTGTGCTGGTCCACCGGCTTGACATGGATACATCCGGATTGCTTGTTCTGGCCAAGAACCGTCAATCACACCGGAACCTGCAGCAGCAATTTGAGCACCGTCGGATCAGTAAGCGTTATCAAGCCATTCTGGCCGCTCAGCCTGTGGGGCTCGGTGGTGTTGTTACGGTTCCACTCAGGCTGGATATTGACGATCGGCCGCGGCAGATCGCCTGTTTTGAACATGGCAAAGTGGCCATGACCCTGTGGCGCCGGCACCCGGGCGACAACCCTCGGCTGGTTAGCCTGTACCCGATAACCGGCAGAACACATCAGTTGCGCGTGCACCTGGCCCACAGGCTGGGTCTGGGCGTGCCGATTGCCGGCGATCGACTGTACGGGGGAGCTGAGCATAGAGAACCCGGTGACAGACTGATGCTGCACGCTGATTCTCTCGGCTTTGATCACCCGGTGACGGGTGTTCGCCATACGCTACAATGCCCCGCACCGTTTCTGAAAGCCAACCAGCCTGCATGAAAACGTACCTTATTGCCTACGCCGCAGCCGTTGTTGCGTTTCTGATCATTGACGGCATCTGGTTGGGACTGGTGGCTAAGAATTTTTACGCCGATCATCTGGGCGATCTGTTGCGCAAGAATTTTCTGGTGTTGCCCGGTGCGCTGTTTTATCTGGCCTACACGGCGGGTCTGGTGTTCCTGGCGGTCAGGCCCGGGCAACCCGACCTGTCTCTGGCCAATGTGGCCTTCTATGGAGCCGTTGTCGGTTTCCTGGCCTATGGCACTTACGACATGACCAACCTGGCCACACTGCGGGACTGGCCCGTGATTGTCAGTGTGGTGGATCTGATGTGGGGGACGGTACTGTCAGCGTCGGTGGCCACAGCTTCGGCTGTTTGCGTACGATATTTCACGAGTAGTTGACCGACAACCGATGTTTGCCAACCGGTTGCTGCTTTTCGCTGATTTTGATGGTAACGTTAACATTCGCCAAGCGGGGCTGAATGTCCTGATTCCCCGCCCGAGGTAATTCCTGCGCATCGTCATTGATCGAAACGCGCCAGGTTCGGTTAGAGAATGTACGGCACATGGAGATTCTAATAAGCTGGCTCCTGCAGCCTGTGAGCGGTGCTGATGAGCATTTCATCAGCTACGAACATCAATGGCATGCGCGATTCATGACATTTGGCTGGGGTGTGCTGATACCCTTGGGCATATTGATAGCCCGGTATTTCAAGATCACCCGTCGGCAAAACTGGCCTGCACAACTGGATAACCAGTTCTGGTGGAAGACCCATCTGCTTTTGCAGATCAGTGGCTCCTTGATGGCCTTCTGGGCACTGAGTTATGTGTTCGACTGGCCCTTGGGTGGCACGACGGTCACCGCGTCACTCCATGAAGTGCTCGGCTGGTCC
>CALLPU010000103.1 GCA_938016235.1 uncultured Granulosicoccus sp.
CTTCCAGCCGGCAAAGGTGGCCAGTTGCATGGCTTCAGGACCAGGTAGCAACATGCAGAAACTCAGTGCGTTGAGATATTGCTTTTCAGTTAACCATCGATTTTCCGACACGACCATGCGATGCATGAGTGCTATCTGTGCCGCCGGGCCGCCGAAAGACAGTACACCGATTTTCAGCCACACCCGGAATGCCTGAGAGATGCTCGGCGGTGTGCCGGGCGCGTTGGTATCTGTTGTGCTCAACGACATGGTTCAGGCTACCGTCCCTGTACCAGGCCAGTTGAAAACGAGTTTGCGAGAAAATCAGGTCGTCGTCAACACCGGTGATGATGAGGGTAACGACCGTACTGCAGTTACAAAGCACTTCGCAGGCGAGTGAGTTGGTTGGCTTGCTCAGCTTGCTGTCTCTGAATCTGACCCTGCAGCGTTTTGATTTGAGACATGAGCGCGCTGAAATTCTGCTGCCCCGCCGCCGCCGTGTTGACTGTTGTTTGTGGCGCGGGAGCGGGTGAGGGTGTGCTTACGGGTGCAGGTAATGGCGCGGGGGTAGAGGGCGACTGTGCCGCAATCAGACTGGACTGTATGTCACGTTCTAACGTGGGTGGAATTTGTACCAGACCACTGTTGTTTTTCGCAGCGTTGAGTTTTTGAACGGCTAGCTGTACGTTGCCGTCGGTTAACGCCAGACGACTTTCCTGCAACAGCGATTCTGCGCGTTGAAAGGGTTGTTCTGCGGCAATCAGATCTTCCAGAGTCAGATCGCTGATGGACGTGATGACAGGCATGCCGGTGGCCGTGTAAAACTCAGTCAAGGCCTGGCGAGTTCGATTGCCCGGGACGCCGTCGGGCAGACCTGCATTGAGCCCAAATCCGTTAAGACGCGTCTGTACTTCAGTGACCAGAGTGCGATAGGCCGCTCTACGGGCTTCAGCTGCAATTGAAGCTGGATCGGCTGTTGGCGCAATCGGCTGAACATCCGGTGCAGGATTCTGAATAGCCGGTGCAACCGGTTCAGGCGTGGGCGCTAAAGCGATGGGTTCGGGTGTTGGCTCAGGAACGGGTCTGGGTGCAACCGGGGCTGTGGCTATTCGTGATTCGTTCTGCGCGGTGGTCAGCGTGGCCAGTCGAGCACGAATTCTGTCTCCATCAACATCAGTTAATTCCAGACGCCTTTTGCAAGCTGATATAGCCAGCTCGCCGCTCTTTGTCAGACAGGCGATTTTCATGGCTCCCTTGTCGATAGAGCTTTGATTGAGCTGTGCGGATCGGGCAATCAACGCTTGCTCGGCAGAATCCGATGCGATGATGTCGCGCAGCGTTTGCAGTTTGGCATCGCCCGGGTGCAGTCTCAGCGCTTCGCTCAGGGTTTTATTGGCAAGTGCCTGTTGTCCATCCTGATACTGGGCGGATGAGAGCTTCCAGTACACATCGGCATTACGGCTGCCATTGTCGATGATGGCCTGGCAGGTTTTCAGCGCATCAGCCAGACGCGCCGACATACAGCTATCCACGGATTGCGCCTGAACCGAAGGAGCATGACTGAGCGTCAAGGCCAGAATGAGCGCTGCGCCGCCAAGGGTGGTTATCCCACTGGCTAGCCCTGTGCTGAATGAGTGTCTTAGAGCGTCCACAACATGAGGTCTCAATTCGCTAATAGCCTGCACCAGCTGCGCCGCGGCTGGAGCGAGATGCAAAGCCCCATTTGCCGTCTGGAAGCTTTACAAGGTTAAACAGGTAGAAAGAATCAACCGTCTTGTAAGGTGGATTCTCGCGGGCCACCATGCTTTCGATATCCTCTCGGAAGTCGTACAAGCCGTAGTTGTCAGGGATATCCGGTCCGCCGGCAATACTGTTGAGGGTTCTGACAATTTCCTCGGCGATAATCTCCATCTCGTCGATACTCTGCGCTTTTGAACCCGCATCCAGAAACGCCAGTAATTCATCCGATCTATCAATGATGTCTTCGGCTTTGATGCGCGCGGTAGTCACTGTACGCTGCACATTGGCACTGGCATCCTCCACTTCACTGGCCAGTTGCAAGTGCGTGATAGCCTCGGCTGCCGCCTTTCTCAGCCCATACTCGTTACTGTTACTTTGATTCAGGAACCCGGGGTCAACAGCTTTGGCGGTATCTTCCAGGTATCTTCTTGCGCGTTCCATGTCGCCGTCTCTGGCCGCTTTGAGCATGAACTGGCTGTTGGTGGCTGCCGCAATGGCGGCCAGTTCAGCAGCGACCAGCAATCCCTGTTTCTTTGGCGCCAGTGGCCAGCCAGTGATGGCGTGTCCGATGTGAATGTGGGCAATGGTAGGTGCATCCTTGCTCACCACCGTGCCGCAGGCACTGAGCGTCGTGATGACAATTCCTGCCAGAAGCACTTTCAGCATCATGATGAAATGATGGTTGTTCATGGAAACACCTTCTTGGTCAGAGAGTCTATGGTGACGTACAGGCATGGTACCGGAAGGTACTCGCCAACGTGAAATTCAGGTAATGTTCCCACAAACCTCGTCATGCCTGTTTGCTGGCCCACACCAGGCCCACGTTGTCCCGCGCCCCTCTTTGCTGATAAAGATCGCTGAGTGTCGATAGAACGACGTCACCATCGCTGGAGGCATCCAGGGCATCGAGAATTTCATCGTCACTGACTTCCTTGTTAAGCCCGTCTGTACAAAGCAAAAACGTATCCCCTTCCTGCAGTGTGTACCAGCAGTGCTCGACGGACAGGTGCAGGTCACCGCCAATGGCGGCCGTGAGCATCTGAGAGGGTTCCATCAGAGCTCTGGGGTGTCGTAACCTGTCGCGATCGTCAATGGCTGATTGTTGAGAGTGGTCCTGCGTCAATTGCAACAACTGACCATGGCGCAAGCGGTAGATTCTGCTGTCTCCGGACCAGCTGCACAGGACACTATGAGCTCTGGCCTGCAACACCGCGACCGTGCATCCAATGACATCGACCTGACTTTCGTTAGCCTTGTTAATCAGGTGACGATTGCATTCATCCAGTGAGCGCACCAGACGTTTCTTGCTGATGCCCTGTTGCCGGGATCCGATGTAGCCGGACAGTGTCCGAGTAACAAGTTGGCTGGCATAGTCGCCATTGGAATGTCCGCCCATGCCATCTGCCACCAGCCACAGCTGTTGCGCGTGCAAGTTGAGCACGGAGTCCTCGTTCAGGCTACGAACCTGGCCGGTATCCGTGTAACTGCTGCTATGCCACATGCTCACTTTTCCCAGGGTGCTTCGGGTTGATCGTCCTCATCCAGTTCAAGCGGTTCTACCTCGGGCACCATAACGGCGGCCAGCTCATCACTACCATCATCAAATTCATCCAATGCGGCCCAGTCGTCGGCCGTTGGAATTTCTGCCACGAGTGATTGAGCCTGTTCCAGCTGACTATCTGCCGGTTCAGCCGTTTCACTATCCGGATCGTGGATAGCATCCGACTCCAGGGTCTCAGCGTCGGGCGCATCATTGATACCCGTCTGCGAATGGGTCATGGGTAACGTGGGCGCTTCGTCATCATCCGGACCTGTCCCTGCTGTAAACAACGACAATGCACTGCCAACCGAGCGCGCTAACAGGCCCAGGTCCAGTCGTGTGCTTGCACCGGTTTGCCACTCGCGGGTAAACAAGGCAACTCCGGCACTCTCTGAGGGCAGGCCTGATGCTAACGTTGTGGTGGCGTGGTCCAGATCGCAGGACATCCAGACGCTGTATTCGCTAACCGTTTGTGCCAACACGGTATCCAGCACTGCGGGTGTGAGTAGCGGATGCTGCAACGCGTTTTCCGAGGCTACGTTCACTGTCATGTTGTCTGCAGGATTGTCATCCAGCGTAGTGACTGGACTGTCGACCCCGGTGTCCTGATGTTCAAAGCGGGTGGCTATGACACTCAGGTCCTCCTGCAGCTGATCAAACACATAGTCGCTGGACAGTACGCGAGCCAATAACGCTTCGGTCTGTTCAAACCAGGCAGCGTGTGATGTGGTGCAGACACAGGGCAGGGCCGTGTCTGGCAATGACATCGCTATACAAAAAGGAAATCTTCTGCCGACCTTGTCCTGGCTGGGCTGGAGTATGCCTATCCACACCTCGTTGCCGGCTACGCCACTGGACAGTACGAATCGATAGCCAGGTGCCTGATGGTAGCGTTCTGCCCAATCGCCATGCATCTGTTCCCCCTGAACAATGACATGTTGCAACCAGTCGTCCCACACATTGATGAAGCACTGAGGGAGGTTGAATCGAACAAAGTCGCCTCTATGCGGTGTCTTGCCGTAGTAGCCAAGTTGATTCACAGGTTCTCCGGCGCGCGAAAATTTCGTAACGCGACTGAATTCAGTGGGTTGAAACTACTGGTTGCCAGGCTGACGCTGACAGGTCTTCCGCCAAAGCTGTAGGTGACTGACAAGGTACCTCGACTCGAGTTGCGAACACCCTGATCGAACAGTCGCAGTACAGACCAGGGGCCGCTCAAGCTAATGCTCGATGCAGAGCCTGGAACAACGGGCTCAACGCGTAAACTGACCTGTGTGTTGTTGGTTGGCGATGGCCAGCTGAACGAGGTTGCGCCGCTCACAGGGCCATGGAAATATTCCATCTGACTGCCACCGATATCCATGAACAGGTGATTGATATCAGTGGACATGGTCAGTTGTTGCGGTACCAGATCAAACCGGAAAGAGGGGAGATTGCCACCCTGTGAAAAGAACGTATTCTTGATGTCATCCGCGAAGGCAAACTGTTTCAGTGCCGTGTCTGAGAGGCAGACAGATGATCCTTTGCCAACCCAGGTCCATTGCCCCGGCGTGCGGGAAACCTGTCCGGTCAGGTAGGTGTTTACAAACGAATCAATCACGCCGCCCTGTCCGAAAAAGGCACCGAAATCGGTCAGAGCAATGTCGGCGGTGCTGTTCCGGTTAACCGGATAGCGATTGCGAATGGCGCGCTGGTAGTACGGGAGTACATCGGTTTGCCAGGCACTCTCCAATTGCTGGCAAAAGCCACCACCCACCACATCACTGATTTCATTGGTCAGCCCGGACACCAGGCCGGCCAATGGCTCCGCCAGACGATCAGATTTCAACGTCAGTTTCTGCATGTTCACGGCAAGCTCAGTGTTCAGCTGCGTATCAATGGTGCCGGTGGGGCTTTGCGCCATGGGCAGCAACTGGATGTTCAATTCAGCCAGTTGGTTCAGTACTGTATCCAGTGGCGATGTATTCGCCGCAAATCCATCCACCAGCGCGTGCAGGGTGGCGAAGTGTCTGGTGACCGGGTCTATCTCGACGGGTGCTGCCACTTCAGCCGTCTGGTTGCCGAGCAGGGAACCCAGCTGCGATTCGCGATCCGTACTGTTAGCACCTTCATCACCGGCTGCCGGAGCAGGTGCTTCGGTCAGTGTGGTTTGCTGGCTGGAAAACACCAGAAATTTCTTTAACGGAGAATCAGCATCTGATATCAGCGATACAAATTCGGATGCCTGCTGAAGCCCGTCTACGGATCGCATGGTCAGATTGGAAAACAGCGATTCCCACTGCGCGATGTAATCCTTGTAGTACTGATTGGTAACAGATGCCTGCAACTGATCCAGTGAAACGTTTTGTGTCGCTGAGCTTGAGAAACTACCGAGCACCCAGCTGTCGTCTGCCAGGGTCTGGCTGATATCCAGGCTTGCCGGCAGAAACACCTCTCGATAGCCTTGCTGCGTGTAGAAAACCTGCACACTCTGATCCAGTGATTGATCGTCCTGGCGGGTAAACACGCGGGGCAGGTCCGGGCCCACCGTATTCGTCAGGCGAACGAAAGAGTTGATGTTTTTCAGTGCGCTGTTTTTTATCCGGTTGTAGGCACGTTCGTTCAGTGGTGTGTTTGCTGCGATCTGCTGGTACTGAGTAATCAGTGAATTGTCCAGTGGGCGCGGCAGGCGTCTGGGGCGTTCGCGGAACAATCTGGCGATATGGGATTTGAGTTCTGCACGGGTGGCATCGGATGTATCAACCGGCAGGTTAGTGTCCATATCGAAATTGAACCAGCCTTTGACACCGTCTGATTCGAATCGCTCTCTCAGCCCGATCATCTGGTATGTCTTCAAGGCTTCAAACAGAAATTCACTGTTCGAGTTCTGCGCATGCATCTGATGTTCGAGCCGCACCATCAAGCGAGGCAGCAGGGCATCTATCAGCAAGTCGTCGTATTTGGATCCGGCCAGATCGCTGATCTTGTCGCCTTGATACAAGCCTGCCCGCTTCACGACAAAGCCGGTATCCAGCTCATCAGCACCATTGAGTATGGCCAGCGCTCTTGCCTTGTTCAACACGGTATTGGTGCTGAGCAGATCAAGGCTGTTTTCATCAAGCTCAGCGACTGCCTGCTGAAGCTCGTTACTGGCAACTTCCACCTTATCAATCAGCTGCCGGTTGCCGACAAAGCTTGCAGACCAGAATGCCAGTAGCCCCAATGCCACCGCTCCAATGGCAGCGGCGGTGCCCCATTGCAGGCGCTTCAATCGTTTCTCGGTTTTCAGGTTTGTACCTGCAAGGCCGGATTCAGCGAACACCACATCGCTGAGTAGCTGATGGATAAAGAAGCTGCGACCCTCTGAAGAAGATTGTGATGCGACGCTTTCGTTGATGCCGAAACTTTGCGATACGTTCTGGATAACCTGATCGAGTACAGATCCGGTTTGTGTGGCACTGGTGAAGTACACGCCACGAAACAGCACGGGTTGTAACAACCGGGACTGTACGGTCAGACTCTCGATGAACTTGCCAACGCGCTGTTGTGCGTAATTGAACTGCATGGGAAAGCCATAGATGTTTTCCCGGTGCTTCTGGCTTAGTTCAGCGTGCAGCTTGCCAACGGTCTGCTGATTGATCTGCGCATTGAGAGCCTGCATGGCTTGCTGCAGTGTGTCGGCAGGGTGTGGGTCATCCAGTGCCAGTGTATGCCCCCACACCTGTTCACGATCACGTTTATCCAAATCGGCGAAATACTCGGCGAAGCCTGCAAGAAGATCGCACTTGGTCAATATCAGATAAACGGGCGGTGCAATACCCAGCTGATTGTAGAGTTCCTCGATACGGGTTCTCAATACCTTGGAGACCTGCTCCAGATCCGCATCGTCGCCGGTCAGAATGTCTTCGATACTGATGGCGAGCAGCACGCCGTTGATGGGGCGTCGACTGCGCTTCTCCTTGAGCATGCCGAGAAACCCGGACCATGCCGACTTGTCCACGGCAGCCTCACTGTCCTGAGTGGTGTAACGACCGGCGGTATCGAGCAAGACTGCCCTGTCGGTAAACCACCAGTCGCAGTTACGGGTGCCGCCGACGCCCTTGATGGAATACTTGCCGTGCGTTTCTTCGAGCGGAAAATCCAGGCCAGAGTTGCTCAGCAGTGTGGTTTTCCCCGCACCCGGCGGGCCGATAATCACGTACCAGGGAAGCTCATAGATAAATCGGCTGCCGCCGGTTTTGGAAAAATTCCTGCTCTTGAGCGTCTCGACGGCTTCCTGCATTTTGGACTGCAGTATGGCCAGTTCTTCCTCGCTGGCAGAACCGCTGGCAGAGTCATCTTCGCTGGCCAGAGAGTCGAGCATTTGCGCGTTACGGCGCCTGGATTTTATGAACCTGACCGCCACCATGATCATCCACAAGGTGGACATGCTGCCAATGGCAATGATCCGGTTGTATTTGCTCTCCAGTGGCGTTGTCTGGCTGTACCCGAGCATGGGGCCTACAAACCAGATGAACAGAGACAGAAATACGAGGCCAATGAAAGCCAGGAATATACGGTTCTTGAATAGTTTGCCTATGCTTGCCATGTCAGTAAGGGCATTCCGGACGAATCATCATGGGTACAACGTTTTGCACAGGTTGGGCACTCATCAGTAGAAGATCGACACTTCAACGCGCCGGTTACGAGCGCGACCACTGGCCGACGTGTTGTCGGCAATGGGCTCAAGACTACCGCGCCCCTCGGCGCTCACTCGGGACGCATCGTTAACCGATGCCGCGATTCTCTCAGCCACAGACTGTGCTCTGACTTGAGAGAGCTCAAGGTTGGATGAAAAGCGTCCCGAACGGATGGGTACGTTATCGGAGTGTCCGGTAACAAGGATGGAGCCCTTGAACTGATTCAGTGCCGCCGCAATAGCACCCACCAACGGTTCAAGTTCTGCGCTGAGCTCTGTTCTGCCAGAGGCGAACAGGTTGTTGCCCAGAATGCGAACACGGCCCTCGTTAAATGAATCGGTCACCTCGACAAGGCCAAGATCTATCTGTGCCTGTAGTAGCTGTTCCAGTGTGACGATCTGATCGCTGACCGAGCTGCTGGCAGGAGGCGCAGCCGGTGGTGCAATGCTGCTCACTTGCAGTGGCTGTGCCTTGATGCCGTAGAAGCTGGCGATGGCGGTATCCGATTGCGCACCCAGCGAATAACGATAACCGATATAGACCAGCGAGCTGATGGCCAGCGCTGCAGCGCCAATGACCCAGATAACCGTGAGCTTGGGTAACTTGCTTTCCTGTACACCAGAGCCTTCCCACTGCAACGACAGTGTGCTTTCCGGTGCGGCCCTGACACTGGCTATGATCTCGTACAACCACACGCGAACCTTGGCCAATGTGTTCTGACCATTTTGGGCAATCCGGTAGGAGCCCTCGTAGCCCAGTGACAGACACACGTACATGAGCTCAAGCAAATCGATGTTTTCGCGTGGATTCTTGCCCAGCCCTTTGAGAAGCGCGAAAAAACGCTCTCCGCCGATAACCTCATTGTGAAAAGTGGCCAGTAGATTGTGCTGCGACCAGTTGGCCTGATGACCCCACGGCGTATTCATGGCTGCCTCATCAAGCACGGTGCACATCACATAGCTTGCTTGTGTGACTTTCTTCGGATCTCCCAGTATTTCGTGGGCAGATTGCTTGAACTCGTTGAGCTCCTGTATGAGCCGGTTGCGCAACTGATCAGGATTGGGATGTGTCGTCGTATTCTTGATGGTCAGCAGTAGCGGCAGCAGTCGTGATGCCGCTTTTTCAAGGGCATTGATGCCACCTAACGGTGGCAGTTTTCGGGAGCGCTGGCCGTGAGCACTGACCTGCCCTGGTGCAGGCCCCAACGGGTCCGGTTGATTGCCTCGTCCACTCGGTCTGAGAACAGTTCTGTCGTCATCATCGAAAGCGAACGGATCATGGGTCATTTGCGAATGGCCCACAGTTGCATTTGCAGATCGCTGTAACTCCCCGCAATGTGTAAAGCGATATCGCCTGACACCGCTATTTCACGCCATAGCGGATCATCATCGCGCATTTCAAAGTACACGTAGTTTTCGTAGGTCGGAATACTGTTGGGTACCGTGACAACCGACTTCAGCTTGATGCCCTGGCTTTGCGCTTCTACCAGGTCGCGTAGCTTGGCTTTGGATGAGATGGTTGTCTGGCGCGGAAAACGCCGGCTCAGTTCGTCCGGCGTGACGCGAGCCTTGGCAGCCAGAATAAAGCGAGACGTTTCAAACAGGCTGGTGTTCTTGATCGAGGCGGTATAGATGCCAGCTTTAACATGTTGAACAGCGAACGACTCCGTTGTGGAATCGGGAATCCAGTTAAGGCTTTCACGCAAGTGTGCTACCAGGGGGGCGAAGCACTTGTATTGATCCCGGTGCAGGTATTCAACCATCTCAGGGGCCAGCTTGCTGCTCTGAGTAATGGTGGAAAGTTCACCAGCCAGCTGTACCCATTCGCGATACAGCATCTCCGGGTGCTGAACGGGTGCGTCGTTGATATGTTTGAGCAATGGGCGGGCGCGATTAAGAATTTGCAGTAACAGTAATTGATTCAGCTGTGAGGCATCGCTGGCAGTGGCTGTTCCGATGCGGCCAGCCAGATCTGCCGCTCGTTGAGAGACCAGACCCTGCAGTTCCCTGGCCATCGCCTGTAATGGCGCCGAGGCTTGCAATGACATGGCGCACGGGAAGAAACGCTGGTCCAGGATGACGCTGTCATCGTCCCGGCGCTCAATGATGCGGGCCAGTGGAATGGTGTGATAAGCCGTGTGGTCGTCACCGGCAATGCTCAGGCGTGTCCACAAGCCGGCTGTAAAAACCGTTTCTTCACTGTCGGAATCCGGGCTATGCCGATCACTGACGGTTCGGTCGCTGATGACATAGCGCGAGAATGAGCCTGATTGTCTGGATTCCACTGCATCCTTGTCCTGCTGATCTTCGAACGGTATTGCCAACGAAATCAGGGTATCCCGGCAATCACTATCCACGACTATCGGCTCGGGTAGATCGTCTTCTTCAGGCAGGTTGAACGGCGTGCCATCAGGAAAAATGCCACTGATGCGAGTCAGGGCAAACTTGCCTTCGCTCAGAGCCGCCGGATCCATGTCGTAGTCGATCACACCGTAGGTGTACATTCCCATGCCGCGCACAACCATCGAAACGGTATTGAGCAGAAATCGATCATGCTGCTGGAAATGCTGTGGGCCGAGGAACATGCCCTCAGACCACAGGGTTCTATTATTCTTCTGCACGGGTACCTCGCTTG
>CALLPU010000104.1 GCA_938016235.1 uncultured Granulosicoccus sp.
TATCGATGAAGTCATCGTTGACGTCAGCCTCAACGCTCATGAAATAGTTCCATGCCGCCAGGTGACCCACCAGTGGGCCTGTGTCAAAACCGGAAAGCTCTTCTTCACCGACTGAAAATGCAATGACGGGTATGTCTTCTGCGGAAATACCCTGATTGCCTAATTCTTTGTAGAAGGGCACGTTCGCATCACCGTTAACGGTTGAAACAACCGCCGTTTTCTTGCCTTCTGAACCAAACTTCTTGATATCGGCAACGATCGACTGCCAGTCGGCGTGTCCAAATGGCGTGTAGTTGATCATGATGTCCGCGTCTACAACGCCATCCGATTTCAGATAGGCTTCAAGGATCTTGTTGGTGGTGCGCGGATACACGTAATCGGTTCCGGCCAGTACCCAGCGTTCAACACCTATTTCATCCCGCAGGTAATCCACGGCGGGGATCGCTTGCTGGTTTGGAGCGGCACCGGTGTAAAAAACGTTTTTGGATGACTCTTCGCCTTCGTACTGTACCGGGTAGAAAAACACGCTATTCAATTCTTCGACAACCGGCAAGACAGACTTTCTTGACACCGAGGTCCAGGCACCAAAGGTTGCAGCAACTTTCTCCTGTTCAATCAATTCGCGCGCCTTTTCGGCAAAGAGTGGCCAGTCAGAAGCCGGGTCAACCACGACCGCTTCCAGTGGCTTGCCGAGCAGTCCACCATTGGCATTCTGCTGCTCTATCAGCATGAGCATGGTGTCTTTCAACGTTGTTTCTGAAATCGCCATGGTGCCGGATAGCGAGTGCAGTATCCCGACCTTGATCGTATCGTCTTGGGCTTGCACCGATAAGCTGAGCGATGCGAGTGCGATGCCTGCAGTTGCCGAAAGCGCTCGGCTTGTGGAATGTCTGACCTGCATGATTTTATCCCTGGATAGTTAACGAAATCGTTGCTCTTATGCGAGCAATCAGTTCCGGTATTACAGGGACTATGCCAATGAAAATTACTGATGTTTTACAAACACTTAAATCGGCGAGCACGTTCTGTTGCCGGAGTGCTTGCCAGATGTTGGTGCGCATGGCGCACCACGGTTGCGCGTGTTATTCCACGGTGACACTCTTTGCAAGGTTTCTCGGTTGATCGATATCGCGATCCAATATCAGCGCCGTGTGATAGGCCAGCAATTGCAGGCAGATACCAGACAACAAGGGCTTGAACAGAAACTCCACTGCCGGTATCCGGATCACGTCGTCACTGAGTTTTTCTATACGAGAGTCGGCAGAGTCGGTGAACGTATAAACCGGTGCCCCGCGTGCCTTGATTTCTTCAAGCGACGAGATCGATTTTGTCAGCAATTCGTTGTCAGGCAAGATGACGATGCAGGGGGTCTGCTCGGTGATCAACGCGAGTGGGCCATGCTTCAGTTCTGAAGCAGGATAAGCTTCAGCGTGTATATAAGACACTTCCTTGAGTTTTTGCGCACCTTCAAGCGCTACCGGAAAGGCATCGGTTCTGCCCAGAAAAAAAGCACTGGATGCAGGGGCGATCTTGTTGGCAATGGCTGCAATGCTGTTTTCCAGTAAAAGCGTTGCGTCTATGGCTTGTGGTAACTCTGCCATACCCTTGATTAACGCAGCCCCTCGTTGAGGTGATACATCCTTTAGTCTGCCCAGCATCAGGGCGAGCAGCGAAAATACCGTAAGCATGCTGGTGTAGGCCTTGGTTGATGCAACCGACACTTCCGGGCCTGCATGCATGTAGATACCCCCATCCACTTCGCGAGCAATCGTGCTGCCCACCACATTGACAATGCCAAGCACAAACCCACCCTTGCGCTGTATTTCGCGCAGCGCAGCCAGCGTATCGAAGGTTTCACCAGACTGACTCACCACAATGTAAAGTGTTTCAGAATCAATGATGGGGTTTCGATATCTGAACTCCGCGGCAGGTTCGGCGCTACTGGGCAATCTGGCTAGCGTTTCAATCATTTGAGCACCTGCCATACCCGCGTAATACGCCGAGCCGCAGCCCAGTATCTTGATGCGTTTGACATCCAGCAGCTCTCTGGCTGCCAGGTTCAAGCCACCCAGGTGGGCGGTTGAGAACCGTTGATCCAGACGGCCGCTGATTGACCGGCGAACAATCTCTGCCTGGTCATGAATTTCTCTGTGCAGGAAGTGTTCATACCCGCCCTTGTCGTAGTCTTCGAGTACACCACTAAGGCGAGTTGTCTGCTTGTTGCTCGGGTGAGCATCCAGTGTGGTAACCGAGAACCCGGCAGGCGTTAGCTCTGCCACCTCACCGTCATCCAGATGGATGATGTCCCTGGTGTATCGCGTTAGGGCCGACATGTCTGATGCCGCCAACATCTCCCCATCCCCGATACCGAGAATAACCGGGCTACCGTTGCGTGCTACCACCAGCGTGTCGGGTGATCGCTGGTCAATGGCAGCCACACCATAGGTGCCTTGAACCCTGAGCAGTACCGAGCGCACGGCATCGATCAGTTTGCCTTCGTGTTGCGCCAGTAAGTGCGCCAGCACTTCCGTGTCTGTCTCTGTAGAGCATGCAATACCGGCATCCGCCAACTGCGCTCTCAATGCCGTGGCATTTTCAATAATGCCATTGTGTACCACCGCTATGCGTTGACTGTGGTCGGTGTGCGGGTGCGCATTGGTATCATTGGGCGCGCCGTGCGTTGCCCAGCGCGTATGGCCGATCCCCACTTTTCCAGCCAGATTTTCTGGCAGCTGTTGCTCCAGCACAGCCAGCTTGCCGGCACTTTTGAAATGACGAATACGCCTGCGGTTTATCACGGCGATACCCGCAGAGTCGTAGCCTCGGTACTCCAGGCGGCGTAAACCATCAAGCAACACAGGGCGGGCATCCTGGTGCCCGGTATAGGCAATAATTCCACACATTCTCGGGTCTCTTCCTGTCGGCGTCGTGGTTACGGACTAAGCTGGTTAGCCGTAGATGGTTCTGCGGATCTGGCGCTCGGTCATGGGCTCTGCTGCAAAGCGTCTTGCCTGCAGTTCCTCATGAATGAGGCGATAGATGGTGGCGTTGGCCAAACCGGATTTCTGCAGATCATGGTGTCGCCGGCGGATGAACGAGGCGGCAGTTTCATCGTAGAAAGAGAGCACCTCACTGATGAGTCTGGCGGCACTGTCCCGACTGAGCCCCGTTTGTCGGCAGAGGTGTTCTACTAGATTGTCACTGGTAGTGGTAGGCAACATGTGGCGCATAATGCAGAGATAGCCGCGGGAAGCCAACAAATATGCCCGAATTCGG
>CALLPU010000105.1 GCA_938016235.1 uncultured Granulosicoccus sp.
TCTCGCGGTGATGGCACTCATCAATTCTCCGAGACGCTGGAACAGCACAACGCTGCGGTTCGAAAATACCAGTTGAAACGTTGATTGCGTGAGTGTGTCTTGAACCGGTGCTGTTGAATCGAGTGCTGAAACCATGAGTGAAGCTGTGCCAATGCGAGGCAAATTCATTACGCTCGAAGGTCTTGAGGGGGTGGGCAAGACAACTAACCGCGCCTACGTCGAGAGTTTGCTGGATGCTGCAGGTATTGCGTTTGTAGGAACACGTGAGCCGGGAGGTACGCCGCTGGGTGAGTCGATACGCAATCTGGTGCTGCATGCAGGTGGGAACATGAGCGACGAAACCGAATTGCTGTTGATGGCGGCTTCGCGCGTAGAACATGTGGCGCAGGTCATCGAACCGGCCTTGCAGCGTGGCAAATGGGTTCTCTGCGATCGTTTCCTGGACGCCAGCATTGCCTATCAGGGTGCCGGTAGACAGCTGGGAGTTGATAGAGTGGTGCAGGTTCACGAATTGATGGGTGTCTCCATCGAGCCGGATTTAACGCTATTGCTCGATATGCCGGTTGAGGCAGGGCTTGCGCGAATGGCGGCACGGGGCAAGCCGGATCGCATTGAGCAGGAAGGGCTGGGGTTCTTTGAGCGTGCCCGCCAGGCTTACCTGTTACGTGCCGAAGCATCGCCACACCGAGTGACTGTCATTGATGCTGCGCAAACGCTTGAACAGGTAAAGAGCGACGTGGAAGCTGCACTGCAGCCCTTGTTGATGACTGGCGACGCGAATTGATCGATGGCGGCGTTGACTCCCTGTCCACCTTGGTTGGCTGACGATGGTGCCGCGTTGTTGTCGCGATCCAGCGCCGGGCGCATGCCGCATGCCTTGTTATTGACGGGGGTGCCAGGCATTGGAAAACGCGCTTTTTCACAATGGCTGGCGGAAGCCTTGTTGTGTCGGCAAAGAACTGACCATGGTGCCTGTGGTGCCTGTGAGTCTTGTAGTCAGTTACTGGCCGATTCTCACCCTGATTACCGAAAGCTGGTACCGGAAGGCGCCAATGCGGCCATCAAGGTAGACCCGGTACGCGCGCTGGTGGACTGGTTGCAATTGACCGCCGGACAGGGAAGCTATCGAGTGGCCTTGCTGGAAGAAGCCGATACCTTGAACCGAAATGCGGCCAACAGCCTGCTCAAGACACTGGAAGAGCCGAGCAACAATGCGGTGCTGGTATTAAGTGCAACTCGAATCGGCTCTCTGCCAGCAACGATTCGCAGCCGTTGCCAGACCGTGACGCTCAAGATGACCGATCGAGAGGCAGCCATCGCGTGGCTGGATCCGCTGGTGAATGCACCGGCATCGGCGCTGGCAGCTGCCGGTGGTGGGCCATTTGCAGCCTTGCTGGATGCATCAGACGAGTCGCAGGCGGCTCGGGAACTGTTACTGAAGGCGTGGCACGATTTGCTTCTTCATAAAGGCAGTGTGGGGAGAATCAGTGATTCTCTATCAGCATTGGAGACCGCCTTGTGTCTGGCAACGTTCAGTAAATGGTGTCTCTTATCGGTCAAAATGAGTGCAAACGTCGCGGTTGGCGCAAATCCTGCGGTCGAAAAGGTGCTATCGGAGACCCGGAACCGGCTGAGTAATGCGCAGTGGTTCACACTTTATGATCGTTTGTTGCAATTACACCGGTCTGACAGTGCCAGCTTTAAAACACAGACTGTGCTGGAGGGGATTTTTGCCGATATTCGTCTTATGACCAACGGCTGAGTGTACGGCTCCATGACAGAAGAAACGCGTAAGGGCATCATTTCCTTTTCAATTACTGACCGGGGAGCGTTGTATTCCTCTTATATGTCGTTCGTCCAGAACGGTGGCGTGTTCGTTCCCACCGCTCGAAACTACGAGCTTGGCGACAAGGTATTCATGCTGTTGAAGTTGATGGATGACCATAGCCTGGTAGCGGTTAATGGGTCTGTGGTCTGGGTGACCCCCGCCGGTGCGCAAGGTAACAAGGTGCCCGGTATCGGCGTCCAGTTTGCTGAAGATGATCGCGGCGCAACCAAGTCCAGTATTGAGCAGCATCTTGCTGCCTCCATACAAGGTGAAAGACCCACTCAGACGATGTAACACTGCCTGCAGGTAGTGTGCATTCACTAATTCCGGAATTTACTGGAGGACTTCGCCTCTCTCCGGTACGCTTGCGTCTTTTGTTTGCCCGGAACCAAGATGGCAGTTGTTAAAAAGAAGCGCAAGACCCAAGCACAAGGGAGCGCCAAACGCTCCGGTGGACAATCTGCTGGTAAGGGGGCGCGTGTGGCTAACGTAAAGACGAAGAAGAAAGTGAGTAAGAAAGCGGCCTCGAAACTGGCCCGAAAAAAAGTCATGGCCAGGTTCAAGAACGCGCGACTCAGCGATGTGTCTGACAAGGTCTTTGTGGCAACCAGCCCAGTGCACGGCAAGGGCTTGTTTGCGGCTCAAAAGATCAAGGCCAATACCGTGTTGGGTCGACTGGAAGGCATGCCCACCTTTGATGACGGCATTTACGTGCTGTGGATAACCGATGAGTTGGGTCTGGAGCTGACCAACGATTTCAAATTTATCAATCACGACAAAAACCCCAACGCGGCTTACTCTGATCTGGATGTCACTGTGCTTCGTGATGTTCAACCCGGTGAGGAGCTGCTGCACGACTATGGCTGGTGAGTGCACCTGGCTGCGATAAGCTCCTCACCGAATTCGCTACGGAAAAAACGGTCTGGTCAGGGCCGGCCTTCCAGAAAGGATTCGGCGTTTCATGAATAGTCTGGGCTAGCGCTTGACTTTTAACAACAGTGGGAGTGGTCTGTGAGCGAGTCATTAAAACGTCTTGAGCAGCAATTTCATCGTATTGCTCAGCTTGATCATGCCAGTACTTTTCTGGGTTGGGACCAGATGGTCATGATGCCGGAAGCCGGTATGGCTCCGCGCGCTACGGCCATGGCTGAACTTGCCAGCATGCGGCATGAGCTGTTAACAGCAACGGCCATGGATGATTGGCTGGCAGATGCGGAGGACAAGCTGTCGTCCGGTTCTCTGGATGTGGGTAAAGCCTCACATGTACGTGAAATGCGGCGCACATGGCAACAAGCTATTGCATTGCCTGCCGATCTCGTGCACGCACAGGTCATGGCGGGATCACGATGTGAACACGGATGGAGAACGCAGCGTGCGGAGAACGACTGGAACGGATTCCTGGCTAACTTCAAAGAGGTGGTTGCACTATCCAGAGTAGAGGCGCAGGCACGTCAGGCGCAAGCTCCGGAACGGTTCGATACGGCCTACGATGCCATGCTGGATCTGCATTGCACGGGCGACAGCCAGGCGTTGATAGGCGGCATATTCGCCGAGCTCAAGCAGGTACTACCTGATTTGCTGCAGCAGGTTGTCGAGCATCAGTCCTCGCACACTGCTAAGGATCTTACCGGTGAGTACCCACTGACCGATCAACAGGCGCTCAGTGAAAAGCTCATGGCCATGCTCGGGTTCGACTTTACAGCGGGCAGGCTGGATGTGAGCATGCATCCTTTCAGTACAGGCGTTCAGGGTGACCAGCGAATAACCACGCGTTATCGGCTGTCTGATTTCGCGGATGCGCTGCAGGCGACGGCACATGAAACCGGTCACGCCAGCTATGAAGCCGGACTACCAAATGCGTTACAGGCTTTCCCGATCGGCCGCTCACGGAACATGTGCATCCATGAGAGCCAGAGCCTGATGTTCGAAAAACAGATTTTCCTGTCCAGAGCGTTTGGCAAAGCGTTGATTGGTTCGTTGCACGAGCATCTGCCCGGTACACGCGCCTTCAGCAGTGACGACATATGGGTAGCGCAAACGCGAGTGAAGCCCAGTTTCATTCGTGTCGAGGCTGATGAAGTGACTTACCCTCTGCATGTCATGATGCGATACGACATTGAAAGTGCGCTAATCAATGGTGAGATTGAAGCCGACGTTATCCCGGACGTCTGGGAATCCTCATTGCAGCAGTATCTTGGCTTGTCGACCAATGGCGACCACGCTATCGGTTGCCTGCAGGACATCCACTGGACTGACGGTGCGTTTGGGTACTTTCCTTCCTACACCATGGGCGCTGTCAATGCGGCCCAGCTCAGCGCCGCGCTCAAACAACAGCACCCGGATTGGCAGGCTCGATTCGAAGTGGGCGATATAGATTTTGTCAGAGACTGGCTGGCAGAGAATATCTGGCAGCATGGTCGGGAACTGGAATCACAGCAGTTGATCGAGAAGGCCACCGGGCTGGGGAGTCACGCAACGGCACTGGTGAATCATTTGCGTACCCGTTATCTGGATGAGAAAGATTAGTATGGGCTTGTCATGAGGCGTCGAATACGTTTCGCCAAGTTCAGGTAACTTTACGAAAAATGCCGGCTGGCCTGCTATCCGAAAGATGGACCAGCCTGATACCCTGCATCCGCTAAGGGGCGTAGCTCAGGTTACACACTAATTGCCCCCGTCACGACTTAACCTAAGAGACCAGAGAAATGACTTTGCCAGGGTTTGATGCGAAATGGGTGGACTTCCCTGATTACATCATCGGGATTACCAAAGAGATTTGGGAAGATCGCCAGATCAGCACACTGCATCATTATTATTCTGATGACATCATCGTGCGCACACCCGGGTCGGTGGTGGTCGGCAACAAGGGCGTCATTGCCGCTACGATGGCCACACTGGCCGAGTTTCCCGATAGAACCCTATACGGTGAAGACGTCATCTGGAGTGGAGATGAAAACGTGGGTTTCTTGTCTTCACACAGAATATTATCCTCAGCGACCCACCGGCATGATGGGGTTTATGGCAAGGCAACGGGTAAACAGCTGACCTATCGAATCATTGCCGACTGTGTGGCTAAAAATAACACGATCTATGATGAATGGCTGATTCGTGATCAGGGCGCTATTGTCAGGCAACTGGGGTGGAACGCTCAGGACTATGCCCGTGACTTGATCGAACGAGAGGGAGGCGCAGAAGCGTGCGTGAAGCCGCTGACTCCGGCCAATGACATCCAGGGGCCCTATACGTCTGAGGGTAACCAACATGAAGTGGGTCAACGCTACGCTGATATCCTGCGCCGCATAATGGGCGCAGAAATGTCCGCTATCCCTGCTGAGTATGACAGGGGGTGTCATCTGGAATTGCCGGGCGGGCAAACCGGCCACAGTCATGTGGATGCCGATCAGTTCTGGATGGGGTTGCGCGCGTCGTTTCCGTCAGCAGAATTCAGGATTCATCATGTTATTGGTCGTGATGACGAAGGTATGTCACCGAGAGCGGCGGTCAGATGGTCTCTGCATGGAAAGCATGAAGGTTGGGGGGCTTTCGGTACGCCGACTCAAGCCGATGTTTATGTGTTGGGTATCAGTCATGCCGAATTCGGACCGCGTGGCTTACGCCGCGAATATGTACTGTACGATGAAACGGCTGTGTGGAAGCAATTACTGTTGCAGACCGGTTCGTTGTAAAAGGCGTTGCGGTGGTGGGTTACAACGGGCCTTCTGATACCGGCAGCTTCAGTGTTCGCAGCAGGGTGGATAATTCAGCACTGTCGAATTCGCGCCAACGGCCAAGTGCCAGATCTCCGAGCGAGACGTGCATGATGCGTATGCGTTCCAGTTTGATCACCGCGTAGTTGTGGTACTTGCACAGACGTCGAATCTGCCGGTTCAGTCCTTGTGTCAGCGTAATGCTGAATACGTTGCAGGACTGCCTGATCACTTTGCAGGGGGCTGTCACTGTTTCGAGCATAGGTACACCGCTGCTTATGTCACTGACAAAGTCGTCTGTGATGTCCTTGTTGACGGTGACTACATACTCCTTCTCGTGGCCGTTGCGAGCCTGTAAAATACGGTTCACCAATGGGCTGGAGTTGGTCAAGAATATCAGCCCTTGTGAGTCTTTATCCAGCCGTCCAACCGGGAATACGCGGGCATGATGGCCAACATGATCAACAATGTTTCGTCTGTCGTTTTTTGCTGCCGTACACACAACGCCTACGGGTTTGTTCAGCGCTAAAAAAATGATGTCATCAATGGCGAGAGGTTGTACGACCAAGCCATCCAGGGTGACCTTGTCCCCCGCATACACCGGATCGCCAGGTTTTGCCTGCCGCTCATTGATCATTACAGCCCCTCGTTGCACATGAATATCTGCCATTTTTCTTGAGCAGATACCGCTTTCACAGAGGTACTTGTTGATCCGTGTTGAGGCATCAGGTGGCATGTTGGGGTTTGCCACGGTGATCAGGTTGGGTGGTATATGCAAGTGAACAATGCAGGCACAAAAAACAAGTGATGTCTGATTAGTCTTTCCCGTTGTGCTCGCCAAGCCGGGGAGCACGCCGATCCAGTGATAACCGCGCATCGCTGAAGCGTATGGGTGTCCGTACGCCAGGCACGCCATCGGGTTCAATCTGCATGCCGCGAGCTTTGAATTGCGGGTCGTCGAATACGTCAGAAACGGTATTGATTGGACCCGCAGGTACAACCGCTTTTTCCAGAGCCGCCAGTAGTTCATCACGTTTCCAGAGTCGGATTTTCTCGGAGAGTAGCTGCTCCAGAGCGTCGCGATGGGCAACGCGATTCGCATTGCTGGTAAAGCGGGGATCATCGGCTATGGCGGCTATATCGAGGGCGCGACAAAGGCGCTGGAATTGTTGATCGTTTCCAACGGCTATGATCAGATGCCCGTCGGCTACTGAAAACGTCTGATAGGGCGCGATGTTCGGGTGCTTGTTGCCCATTCGCTTTGGTGCTTTGCCACTGGCCAGATAGTTCATTGACTGATTGGCCAGCACACCGGTCATGCAATCGAACAGTGAGAGATCAATGTGTTGACCTTTTCCCGTACGTTGTCGTTGTAGCAGCGCTGATTGAATTCCCACAACCCCATACAGACCCGTAAATATATCGGCAAATGCCACACCGATTTTTTGAGGTTCTCCGTCGGGCTCGCCCGTCAAGTCCATGATACCGGCCATGCCCTGAATCATGAAGTCATAGCCTGCGCGATTCGCATAGGGTCCCGTTTGTCCAAATCCGGTAACGGAACAGTAAATCAACGCTGGGTATTGTTCGCAAAGGGTTTGAGCGTCAAGCTTGTATTGAGCAAGTCCGCCCACCTTGAAATTTTCAATGAAAATGTCCGCGTCAGCCAATAAGGTGTGGAGTTGCTCAAGGCCTGCTTCACTCTTCAGATCGATAACAACCGATTGCTTGCCACGATTGCAGGCATGAAAGTAGGCAGCGCAGGGTTCACCGTCTGTATCAATCCAGGGAGGTCCCCACTGACGCGTATCATCGCCGGCGGGGCTCTCAACTTTTATCACCTCACAGCCCAGGTCAGACAGTGTCTGACCGATCCATGGACCTGCCAGGATGCGAGCGAGCTCGACAACCTTGAGACCCTGAAGCGGTGTGTTTTTCATGCCGGTTCCCATCAGTGAGCGATTGGCTGCATTGTTTGGCGGAGGTGCCACACGGTAGTTGGCTGTATTGCCACTCTATTTTGTCGGTCAGGCTGACGTCCAGTCTGAACCACGATGAGAACCGTCACAAAAAGGTTTGTTCTTGCTGAGTCCGCATCGACAAAGAGCCGTTTTGGTTCCTTGCCAGGCGGACCTGCCACTGCCGGCGACAATGCGCACGTTACCGCTGAGACGAAGTGGGCCGTTCTCGACCATTGAGACAGTCAGCGGGCCACCTGTGTTTTCAAGCGCTTCCCCGGCATCACCGACTGCACCATAGTCCTTGAAGTCAGAGCCTTCGTGACTGTTATCGCAATAGGGCTTGTTTTTGCTCAAGCCACATCGGCAGAGTGATGCCCGAAACTTCAAACCCGGAGAATCCGCTGGCGCACCTTCAATGTCCAGTTCGCCTTGTAGTACGAGAGGCCCACCGTACACCACGGTGATCGTGTTTTCGGCAGCGCTGCTTTCATTCTTTGCAGGGTCTTTGAACACCACTGAGAGAGAACCGGTGGGGCATCGCTTGACCACGTTCAGGACATGATCATCTGAGCTGGAGTCAGGGTCGCACCAGGGTTTTCTGCCGCGTTCAAACAGTTCGCCTTTGGCGCGACCACACTCGGCGACGTGTATGCAAAGTTGGCTGTCCCAGGTAACAGTGGCGCTCTCACCGTTGAAATCTTTAACTATACGTTTGGCCATGGCTATGAGTATTCCTTCAGAAGTGTTGTCGTCAATGAGTGCTTACGTTGATCAATGGCTGCGTGTTCAGCATTGTGTGGCAGCGTCTACGGCTATTGCCACTGTCTATTTAAAGTGGTTAGAGGTGCATCGTGTGGTTTTCCAAACGGGAGTGGATACCGGGTTGCACTACGGAGGTGGAATGTCGTGCACGGTAACCGGCTCAGACTGACGCTGTTGCCGCGCGACTGGCGACCAGTCTGTCTCTTCCGTTGGCGTTCCGGCTATCGTGACAACTTGCCGTGTCTGCCCTGAGACTTCGATAATGCAGTGCGCGCAGTTTGGCAATGATGACAAGGTAATGAGCTCGCTGAGTGGAACATCCAGATAATGCGCAAGGATGGTTTTCATGATCGCACCGTGACTGACGATCAGAATGTTATCGGTCGCGCTCGACTGGCTGTGTGCGGCGATGATGGATTCTATGGCGGTGACACCGCGCTCTTGCACCTGGGCGGAATTTTCTGCACCTTCCACGTTAAAATTTGGGGATGCGTTGTTGTGGGCTTCTACCATCTCCGGGTGAGCCTTTTCGACGTCGGCCCAGTACTGACCTTGCCACACACCGAGCCTGACCTCACGTAAATCATCACGGAAAGTCACGAGATCCGTGCGCTCTCCGAGTATCAGCTGCGTTGTTTGTCGAGTACGCAAGCTGCTGCTGGAATACACGGCGGTTAACGGCATGTCTTTGAAATCTGCGCCTCGCTCGATAGCTTGCTGTTGGCCGGTTTCGTCGAGCTGTGAATCCAGCTGCCCTTGAATACGTCGCTTGGCGTTCCAGTCGGTCTGGCCATGGCGAACAATGTGCAAACGCATGATATCGAGTAATATCCTGATCTTCGGGAGGCTTAGGGTACCGTATCGAGAATCGTCCTGCCGCTTGGCAACGTCTGGCCATAGGTTGATTCATGGATCGATATCAGCCCCTAGACATGGATTTTCCTGCGTATGAACGATCAGTCTTGGCAAACAGCGGCCGAACAGGAACTCGGTGTATCACTCGCGCGAAAGCAGCAGCTCGGTGGCGGCGACTTTGCTCAGAGCTGGCGAGCCGAGGTTGTCAGTAGCGAGGATCAATCCACTGTGCTCACCGGCAGCGCTGTGTTCATCAAGACTCACGCTAATCCGCCTCCGCATCATTTCACCACTGAAGCACGTGGTTTGCGCTGGCTCAGGGAGTCGCAGGCGATAAATGTACCTGCTGTTCTGGGCGTCAGTGACGACCCTCCGTTCCTGGCACTGCAATGGATTGATGAAGGGCAACGATCCGAAGCCAGTGAAACTCGTTTTGGTGCAGAGTTGGCTCGTTTGCATCAGGCAAGCTGCACGCATTATGGCCGTCACGATGAGCGAACAACCGGAAGCCTGGGCTTACCGAATGCGTTGTCAACGAGCTGGTCTGAGTTCTACGCCACGCAGCGGCTTTTGCCACTGGCGGCTATTGCCCATGACCGTCAAGCCCTGGGCGGCAAAACGATCGCGCAGGTGGAAAGGCTTGCGCAGCGGCTGACCGAGTTTGCCGAGTTGAATGATCCGCCATCGCGCCTGCACGGAGATCTATGGGCGGGTAACCGGTTGGTGGATACCTCTGGTGCTAACTGGCTGATTGATCCTGCCTGTCATGGTGGTCATCGTGAGTTTGATCTTGCCATGATGCGGTTGTTCGGTGGCTACGGTGAAGCCAGTTTCCGCGTGTATCAGGAGCAATATCCACTCAATCAGGGTTGGCAGCAGCGAGTGCCATTGCATCAGTTAGCGCCGCTTATCGTGCATGCGATCAAGTTCGGGCGAGCGTATGTCGGGCCCACGGAGTCAGCACTGGCTCACTACGTTTGACTCCGGCTTGAGTCCTCAGATAGCGCAGCAAGGATGCGCACCCAGCTACGAATACCTTTGTGGAAGCTCTTCAGCGCATACTTTTCATTGGGTGAATGAATGGCATCATCGTCAAGCATGAAGCCAACGAGTAAGCTGTCCATACCCAGAATCTCTTTGATGTGGCCTACCACTGGAATGGACCCGCCGCAGCCAGCATACACAGCGTCTTTTTGCCACTCTTCGGTCAGCGCTTTTTGAGTCTGTTTGAAGGCGGGGGCGTCCACTGGCATGACGGTCGCTTTCGATCCATCCTTGGCCAGGAAGGATACGGAGCAGTCCGCCGGCAGGCGATCGTGTACGTGTTGATAGAAGGCGCGTTGAATGGCTGCCGGGTCCTGATCGCCTACCAGGCGAAAGCTGACTTTCGCTGTGGCTTTTGATGGCAATACGGTTTTGAATCCTTCTCCGGCGTAACCGCCACTGATGCCATTGACATCACAGGTGGGGCGTGACCAGATTTGTTCCAATACGGAGTAGCCCGATTCTCCGGCCGGATGTTCAAGACCCACGGCTTCCAAAAAGGCTTTACCGTCGTGGTTCAAAGAGGCCCATTGCTCACTGACATCATCAGGCAATGGTGCAACACCGTCATAGAAACCGGGTAACGTCACTCGGCCATTGTCGTCATGCAGGTCGGCCAGTATGCGGTTCAGCACACGTATGGGGTTCATGGCCGGACCTCCATACATCCCCGAGTGCAGATCGAGGCTGGGGCCGGTGATGGTGATTTCTTCTCCCACCATGCCGCGAAGCATGGTGGATATGGTGGGCGTTTCGCTATCCCACATGCCCGTATCACAGACCAACGCCAGGTCGGCTTTGAGGTTGTCCCGGTGCTCATTCATGAACGGGATCAACGAGGGGGATCCGCTTTCCTCCTCACCTTCAAAAAACAGGCTGATCTGGGAGGGCAGTGTGCCCGTCACCGTCTTCCAGGCACGGCAGGCTTCCACAAATGTCATCAGCTGGCCCTTGTCATCAGCGGCGCCTCGCGCGCGGATAACCTTGCCGTTAGGCGTCTCTTCAATAGCATGCTCGAAAGGTGGTCGATCCCATAATTCCAGAGGATCCACCGGCTGCACATCGTAGTGTCCGTAGAATAAAAGGTGGGGTGCGGTGCTGTTGGTTGTGCTGCGCTGATGCGCAACCACCATGGGATGGCCCGGCGTGTCATGACGTTGCACGTCAAAGCCGATGCTGCGCAAGTCATCCACCAGCCAGTTAGCCGCTCTCAGGCAAGAGTCCTTGTACGCAGTATCGGTAGAGATGCTGTCGATGGCCAGCAGCCCGAACAACCGCTCCAACGCCTCTGGCAAACCCTCATCCACTGCCGCCAACACACTGTCTAAATCACTCATCACCCGGGTCGGACCACGCTAATTTGTTGAATCACAAAGAATACAGGCTCCATTGCACCCGGATAGAGGGCTTAAAGAGCCATTTATAGGCACGAATTATTGCATTTAAGATCCGTCAATACGCTGGTAATGGCAACCGCCTGTGATGAACGGGCTCGATATGCGTTGGCATGGCTCCATTAAATCGCGTTTTATCGCCTGTAAAACCCGCATTTAAGGTACGTTATGGGCAGAATTAAAGATGAAAGTTGACGGTAATCAACTGGTTATGGTGGTCCGACCCGGGGTGTGGTCCGACCCTTGGAGGGGATGTGGGGATAGGTGAGGGTTTCTTTGAGGCGGGCTATGTGGCGGATGAGGGGCTGGTGGCGGCCGTGGAGCTGGCGGAGGTGCTGGGCAAGCCGCTGTTGCTGGAAGGTGAGGCGGGTGTTGGCAAGACCGAGGTAGCCAAATGTCTGGCCAGCGCGGTGGGTTGTCCGCTGATTCGGCTGCAATGCTATGAAGGCTTGGACGCTCAGCATGCGCTATACGATTGGGACTACCAGCGCCAGCTGCTGGCTATCCAGATGGCAGGCAGCGCTGATCCGGCGTCGCTTAAAAAGACGCTGTACAGTGATGAATTCCTGGTCAAACGCCCGCTGCTCGCGGCCATTTCCAGCCCTGTTCCACCGGTACTGCTGATTGATGAAATCGACAGGGCCGATGAAGAATTCGAGGCGTTGCTGCTCGAGGTGTTATCAGATTTCCAGATCAGCATCCCGGAACTGGGCACGTTTAACGCGACCACCACACCCCGGGTCATCCTGACTTCCAACGGCGTGCGTGAACTGAGTGATGCGTTGCGGCGGCGTTGCCTGTATCACTATCTGGATTACCCGGATGCACAGCGTGAACTGGCCATCGTGCACGCTCGGCTGCCAGATATCGACAAGCACCTGGCGACGCAGCTCGTAGGTGTGGTGCAGCGCTTGAGAGGGGCGGCGTTGCGCAAAGCCCCTGGCATTGCGGAAACGCTGGATTGGGCAGCGTCGTTAATGCACATGGAGTTGACGGACTTGAGAGCCAACGCCGAGGCTGTGCAGCAGAGCCTGTCTGCCCTGATCAAGACACGCGAGGATTTGCACTTCGTGCAGGACGACATGCATAACTTGCTGCACACAGGTAATGGGCCGGTTGAAACGGTAGGTTCACACTCTTGAGCACACCCGTTGCTGACATGATTCATGAGCCAGTGTTGGCATCACGGCTGACCGACTTTGCGCGGTTTCTTCGTGCTAACGATCTGGCGGTTGATCCGGGCACTTTGCTGGATATGCAACGACTGGCATCGCTGGGTCACGCTCAAACCCGTGAACGGTTTCTGGTGAGCTCTCGGTGTTGCGTCTGTCGGTGCCCACGAGACTGGCATCGATTTGATGCGCTGTTCGATGTGTTCTGGCAAGCGCAGGGCGAAGAGGTAAAAGTCAACCCAGACGAAAACGATGCTGCAAATGATCAGGGCCTGACACTGGCGGGGCAGCAGCGATTGCTCGGTATGGCCGGTACCTCTGAAAAGAAGCGTCAGGAAGAAGAGTTCTTCGGTGCCGGAGACTTCAAGGCACTGTCGCTGGCAGATTTTCGCTTCGTGTTCGACCCTCGACAAATGCGGGTCATAGAGCAGCTCGTGGAACGGGTAGCCCGGCGAGCGAAGAAGCGCATTTCTCGTCGGGAGTGTGTCTCGAACCGTGGATCCATAGTGGATCTGAGAACCTCCATGCGCCGCTCTTTACGCTACGCTGGTCAGCCGGTGGAGCTGTCATTCCGGCGTCGTAAGCCACGATTGCGCCGCTTCGTGCTGTTGCTGGATGTCAGCCAGTCAATGGATGTGTATGCCCGACTGTTCATGCGTTTCACGCGTATCCTCATGACGCTCTTTCAGCGATCTGATGCGTTCGTGTTCAACACGGATTTGAATGAACTGGCTAAAGGTCATGGCCGCTTGAGTGAAGATGATTTCGAGCGCGTGCTGAACAAGCTGGGCAAGGGCTGGTTGGGTGGTACACGCATCGCACAATCTCTGGAGAGCTTCAACGAGCAGTATCTGTTGCGCTGTGTGGATACCAAAACCACCGTGCTGATTTTCAGTGATGGCTGCGATACGGCGAGTCCTGAACAACTGGCCGAGCAGGTGAAGCCCATTCAACGTCGCGCCGGAAAACTGATCTGGGTGAATCCGCTACTGGGTCGGTTTGAACCGGGCGAAGTGGATAAGTACATGGACCCGGTGGTGCCGTTCGTCGATCGTTACTGCAGTGCTCACAACCTGGAGAGCCTGATTCACCTGGAACAGGAATTACTGACATGAAAACGCAACCTCCTGCTGATGCACAAGCGCGTCGCGAAGCTCCCGCAGTGGTTTGTTATAACGTGGCATCCGTGCCGCGTCGTGTGGACGCATTCCTGGCCGAGTGGCGTGCAGGCCTGCAAGTGGTTGACACCGTGCGGGTTCCACCCAGAGACGCATCGACGTTCA
>CALLPU010000106.1 GCA_938016235.1 uncultured Granulosicoccus sp.
GTCGCCAGTTGAAGCTTCGCGTGCCATCACCGTTATCATCCAGTGACGCACCGTCCGGCGCATTGAGTACGATGAGTGACGGCGGAACACCATCAGCGTCATCCGCTATGATCCGCTGGCTTAACTGTTGTCCGACTTGCACTGTCAAATTCGGCACGGGCCTGAATACCGGCGCTGAGATTGCATCGTCGTTCACCACCGGGACGCTTACCGCAACACCTGTGATGTTTATTTGCATCGTTTGTGTGGTTCGAATAGACCCATCAGTAGCATCAATGGCAATCAACTCCACCAGTGACGGGTTTTCTGCCGACTCGGGCACCGTCCAGCTGAGCTCAAGCTGACCGTTCCCCAGCCCACGAATGCGCATCCCGGGAGGTATCTGGCCCACCGTCACACTCGGAAATGTGCCGTCGGTATCCGAGGCGGTAAGCGTAATGGCGAATTGCTCACCCACAGTCACATCGGGTGATGGCACTGAGAGAAAGCGCGGTGCTTCGGCCTGGCTCGGTTCGGGTTGTTCCACGCTTGACTGGCCTGTTCGGGTGAACAGTACCACCCAGTCATCACCTTGGCGTGATGGTGGAGTACCGATGCGGCGTTTGGCCGAACCTTGCAGCGCGTTATTGCCATCGAACCACTGTCCGCTGCGCGGATCGAACCAGCGTTGCTGAAAGCTGCCTGTTGCATCGCTTAAATCAAGTGACTCGTTACCGTTGGCGGAGGGCAGATACACGGCATAGACTTCACCAGTCAGCGCAAACACTTCTGCACCGCCGTACGCATCACTCTCGTTTTCCACCAGAGCATCATCCGGTTGCATCCGCCAGAAGGGCAAATGAGCTTCCATCATTTCGCGTGCATAACGCATCTGACGCCACATGATTTCACGCTGCCTGAAGTCTCCAGCAGTAACGTCTCCTCCCAGCGGCAGAGGGCTGTAACCGAAGTACCATTCCAGGTTGCCGCCACTGAACAGGACGTCGTAGAGAATCTGCTTGCGTCTGTCATCAACATCCGCCGGCGCTAACCCATCCGTGTTTTCATCCATATCGATCACCCAGGGGTGCCCGGTATTGGCAGAGTTATGGCGCCACTGTTCCACAAACTGCCCGGCAAACTGAGGGTCATATTGAATGGATGTTGCCTGATAGCGCGGATCACCGACAATTTCGCCGTAGCGATAAAACTGGTTGATGTGCGTGTGTACGGCAATCGGCTTGCCGCTCCAGTCTATCGCCTGCAGATAGTCGGAATGTTTGTCCAGCTCGACGCGTGGGTAGTCGTTCTCTTCACCCAGGTTCCACTTGACAGCAAGCAAGTACCCGAAGCGTGCTACCAGCTCGCGGAAGAACAACTTGCGCTCAACACCCAATGCGCCATCATCCAGCCACTGTTCGTTTTCAGGCTCGGTTTCACTCAACACGATATTCAGCGCAACGCCTTGCTCCTGAGCATGATTAAGCACCTGGTTCCATTGGTACAGCTTGCTGATGTCATAGTGTGTCTTGTTGAAGCGCGTTTTTTGAGCGCCTACGAACGGATACGTCTCCTGCCCGTCTCCACCCAGATTCATGGGCAGAAAATACACCGAATTGACGCCTTGATCTCCCAGGTAATTCAGCGCACCGATCAGACCACGGCTATCTGCCCCCGTTGAAGCATGCGAAAACAAGGGATCGCCGTCTCGCCAATCGCCACGATGTGCAGCGAAGTCATGCAGGAAGTTGTTCTCTACACCACCCTGATCGAACGTACCGTCAATACCCGCAAAGCCCAACAGATTTT
Organism: uncultured Granulosicoccus sp.; assembly: GCA_938016235.1. Classification (GTDB taxonomy): domain Bacteria; phylum Pseudomonadota; class Gammaproteobacteria; order Granulosicoccales; family Granulosicoccaceae; genus Granulosicoccus. The sequence continues at coordinate 1,789 of CALLPU010000106.1, forward strand.
CCGGACTATCTGTACCGCCTTTTATCCAATACGGGCCATCGCGAAATTTCAGATAATGTGCGCCCACATACTCCAGCCTGCCGTGCCGTAAAAACTCTGATGCGTCTGACGGTGAGTTATCGATGCTGAAACTTCCCGATGCCGCCTGTAGCTGCACGCTATTACCCGCTTGCGGATCCAGGTTGATCGCGATGTCTGTTGCGGCACGCAAGGTTGCCTTGTACTGCCACAGGCCAACTTCATCGGCTGAAAAGCGAGCACGCCAGACGGTGCCACGACCATTGCCTTGCCCGTCGCCAGCAAAGAATCCCGGTACACGGGTAACAGCGCCACTCGGCCCGGTAAACTCAACCGTCAGTCGATAGTCGAGAAACGGATTGGGCGAGTTATCGGTTTCTGCTGCCAGCGGTCCGCTGAAATCCAGCTGCACCGGATGCCACTTGGCGAGCCGGCCTTGTATATCGGCAGCCGCTGCGAGTGTTGTGACGCTGATTAATGTTAAAGCCAACAACACTTGACCAAGACGGTAAAAACGATCCATGAAGACCTCAACTGTTCCATTTCGATAACGCATCATCGAAGTATGCAGTGTGATCCGTTCGATAGGTTCAATACGCCACTGGCAGGTATTGTTCAGAGTGGGTTCTGTGACAAGACTCTCTTTGTAATCGAGTTCTCCTTCACCCGAATTCTCTTCAACCATGACCTGCTTCACACTGTCAGATTTTGCAGCGTTAATGCCAGCAGCTTTTGCACAACAGCAACTGGATCAATCAACTTGTCTGTGTTTACGTCGATAACGTTCTTATCCAGAAATGAAGAAGACCACGCAGGATGTGATCCGTCGGAGACCGCCAGCAAACTCATGAAACTCTTTCTCACCTCCGCTTATGACACGCACACCGGGTTAGACACCCTGCGTCGCTGTGCGCGTCTGGATGCACTTGGGCGGCATCAGGTTTGTGACGATGCTGCTGAAGCGGAGGCTATCCTGTTCGTGGAGAACACACAGTTTGATGATGTGTTTTTCAAGTCACTACTGAACCACCCACTGATTGCTCAGCACCCCGACAAAGTGTTCATGTACAACGAGATGGACCGCCCCTGGGATTTGCTACCCGGCTTGTATTGTTGTATGACTCGCAAGCACCTGAATCTGAAAAGGCATCGGGCATTTGCCTACCTTTCCACCCCTAATCCCTTTATCGGAGAGATTCACAAACAGCCGATTGAGCCTCGATGGCTCTATTCATTCATGGGATCAATGAGTCACGCCTGCAGACGACCCATCATGCGATTGAAGAGCTCTGATGGATACGTAAGAGACACATCTGACTTCAATGTCTGGCGAACCGACAGCAGGGAGATGGAGATCCGCGGGAAAGAATATGCGGATATTCTCGCTGCCAGCCAGTTCGTCTTGTGCCCTCGCGGCATTGGCACCTCATCTATTCGACTGTACGAAACGCTGGAAGCGGGACGAGTGCCCGTCATCGTATCTGATCATTGGGTTCCCCCACCAGAGACCGACTGGGGCTTCGCCATTCAGGTTGAAGAGCGCAGAATCCGCTCCATACCAGGATTGCTGAAAGCACTTGCAGGAGAATCCAAAGATCGTGGTGCTGCGGCAAGAGAGGCCTGGTTACACAGCTATGCCCCGGACACGCTGTTTAATACCGTGGGTGATTCGGTAGAGTCTTTGCTGTATCTGCATACTGACGATCGCATTCCCAAGCCCGGTGCACATTTACATAAATGGCTGGCCACCGGGGAGCTACTGACACGCACAGCCGCTCAACGCCTGCGCGGGGATTAGCCCATCGTACGTTATGGTGATTGCCACTCTGACGGCGTAGGTTGTAGCAGGCCACGCGCCTGTCCGCCCTCCGCCAACCACTGATTGATCGCGTGCTGCACCTCCCGTTCACCTCGCGGTGACATCGGCACGTTCTCCACAAACGGAATAACCTCGGGCGGCAGTATGAACGTCAGGTTCGCGCCGGTGCTACTGGGTGCAGTACCGGCAGGTGGCTTTTCCACAATTTCAAGGATAGATTGATCGGCGTCAAAGCGAATGCTCGAACGCCCTTCCAGTTCCGATTCGGGAAGGGCTTTCATACTGACGCTGGCCTGAGCGTCATGACTGTGGTGAAAATCAACCAGCTGAGGAAAAAACTCACGCGGCACCAGATAATCAGTGGCGCTGAGAATGAACGGTGCTGCAACACTGTCGGGGACTTGTTCAACAACGGATTGCAGCGCATGTGCCGTACCAAACAGGTGCGATTGAAACACACATTGCACCCGCTGTGATGAGCGAGCAGAGCGTAGCTGTGCATACTGTTCAATCTGATCATGCAGATGATGAGTGACCAGAACAATGTCGCGCACTCCTGCCTGCTGCAACGAATCCAGAACATAGTCCAGTGTGGGCTTGCCACGATGCACCAACAGCGGCTTGGGTGTTTTATCTGTATACGGCTGCAAACGCTTACCACGACCTGCCGCCAGCAGTATGGCCCGCGTGACACTGATCGTCTCATTCATGTTCGTATGATCCTGACGGTACTTTCGGATTCTGCAATCAGCACTCGAGCCAGAGTGGCCTTGTCGGGATAGCGTTTCAGATATTCATCCATCAAGCGCTCGGCAATCTGTTCGACAGACTCTCTGTCACTGAGCATGAACAGGCAGCCGCCGTATCCACCACCTGAAAATCGGTTTCCGTATACCCCTGATATACCAGTGGCAATCTCATGCAAGGCAATAAGCCATTCGCTACCACTTTCGTAGTGATGAATTGAACTGTGGCAAGACTCGTTCATCAATTCGCCAAACCGGTGCCATTCACCCTGCTGCCATGCCAAAGCGCCAGCATGCACACGATCCATCTCGGAATACACGTGTCTTGCCCGACGCGCCAGCACCGGCGGCAAAGCCATCAAGGTTTCCTCGTGACGCAAGCCCGGCGCAACCTGACCCAGATGGCTGGCATCAGCATCCAGCAATCTCGCCGCTTGCTGGCACTCCGCTACGCGCGTATTGAACGGCGAGCCCCCCAGGTTACGCGACACACCCGAGTAGCACATGAGGAAACACACATCGCCCACCGACTCAGGGTCAGGTATCTGTTGTGCGCTGACATGTTCAACATCCAGCAAGACAAGATGATCCTGTTTGCCAAAGGCGATGGACATCTGATCCTGAATACCGTTGTTCAATCCGCGATAATCGTTCTCGACCTGCCGCGATAGCTCTACCAGATCTGACGCATCAAGCGGAATGTCGTTAACGTCGGCCAAGGCAGTGAGATACGCCAGAATGACAGATGCAGACGAGCTCAAACCGCCACTGACCAGGGTGCCCGACACCACAGCCTCCACACCACGAACCAGCGTATGACGGTTGTCGAGTGCAGCGGCGGAAGCCCGCGCCATGGCATCCCAGCCATGCTCGTCCTGGATGTCCGTGGGTGCAAAACACGTTCGCTCCCACTGCTCCTGCAAACACGCATGCACCGTGCTATGACGGCTGGTTGAAGGCCAGAAACACAGAATGGTGTATTGATCAAGGCAACGCGCCAGTACCGATCCACCCTGGTGATCAATGTGCGCACCCAGCGGGTTGAAACGATAAGGCGATACCACGACACCGGGGCTATCGGTTCTGCCACTTTGCCGAGCGGCCTCAAACATGCACTCGTCAATCAGGCTCGCTCCCGCCGGGGCATACAGTGAACTGCTGGACATGAATGGTTATCAAACGCTTGGCGGCAATCGGCTATTCTGCCGTAAGGCTCACCCAGTATCAATCAGGGGCAAGACTCACCACGGCATTTTGAATTCAGCGACGTTGCAAGACTGCCTGGAGACACATTGAACCCTACGGTTAGCGACACTCGGGCAACCTGTATATGTGAAGATGGCTATCCGGCCCGAAGCTGATCCGGCTCATCATCGTCATCCTGCAATGACATCGAATTGGCGATCATGTCGTCCACGGCCGCCGCGCTGCCACCTTCCAGCTTTATGCGCAATCGCAAGTCATTCACTGAGTCGGCGTTACGCATGGCCTCTTCAATCGTGATGGCATTTTCACTGAGCAGATCAAACAAGGCCTGATCAAAAGTCTGCATACCCTGATCATGGCTCTTTTTCATCAAGCCCTTGATCTCGTGCACTTCCCCTTTCATGATCATGTCAGACATCAACGGTGTATTGAGCAGCACCTCAACCGCAGCACGCCGCCCCTTGCCGCTGGGTGTGGGCAACAAACGCTGCGATATGAACGCCTTGACATTCAAGGACAGATCGAGAAGCAGCTGCTTGTGCCGGGTTTCAGGAAAGAAGTTGATAATCCGGTCCAGGGCCTGGTTGGTGTTGTTCGCGTGCAAAGTGGCAAGACACAGATGACCCGTCTCCGCGAACGCGATGGCGTGTTCCATGGTTTTCTGGTCACGAATCTCACCAATCAGAATGACATCCGGCGCTTGACGCAAGGTATTTTTCAAGGCGATTTCGAACGAGTCGGTATCCGTGCCAACCTCTCGTTGGGTCACTATGCAGCCCTTGTGGTGGTGAACAAATTCCACCGGATCTTCAATGGTGATGATGTGACCATTGGAATTTTCATTCCGATAGTCAATCATGGACGCAAGGCTGGTCGATTTGCCCGAACCGGTACCACCCACAAAAATGACAAGGCCACGCTTGGTCATGGCCACTTGCGAGAGGATATCGGGCATGTGCAGATCGTCGAACGAAGGAATCTCGTTGGGAATGATCCGCACCACCAGCCCGGCACTACCGCGCTGAACCAGGGCGTTGACACGAAATCGTGAAATCTTCGGCAACGCGATGGCGAAGTTGCATTCCTTGTTCTTCTTGAAGTCTTCCTTCTCGGCATCTGTCATCAGACATTGCGCCAGCGCCAGTGTATGCTCCGCCGTCAGCTTCTTGTCCATGACAGGCGTAACCTTGCCGTGTATGCGCATTGAAGGGGCAGCGCCCGCAATGATGAACAAATCTGATCCACCCTTCTTGTAGAGACTGACCAGCAGCTCGTCCATGAAGCGCTTAGCGACTTTCAGATCCATACGACTTTCCTCTTCCCAATCCTTCTATTCAACAGTTGTAAAGTACGGTTGGCTTGTCACTGGCATGCCGCAATACCTACCAGTGACAGAACAGCGAACCTCTGCTACATCAAGGCTTCTGGGTTTTGTGCTTTCTTGCGTGCTTCGGCAAGATCAACAACGCCGCGATTAACCAGTTCTTTGAGGTTCTGGTCGAGCGTCTGCATACCATGCCCCTGCCCTGTCTGAATGGCGGAATACATCTGCGCAACCTTGTCTTCGCGTATCAGGTTACGGATGGCAGGCGTACCCATCATGATCTCGTGGGCCGCTACCCGGCCGCCGCCGCTCTTCTTCAGCAGCGTCTGCGAGATAACGGCGCGCAGCGACTCCGACAACATGGAGCGAACCATCGGCTTCTCACCGGCAGGGAACACATCGACGATACGATCCACAGTCTTGGCGGCTGAACTGGTGTGCAGGGTACCGAAAACCAGGTGACCGGTCTCGGCTGCTGTCAATGCCAGCGAGATGGTTTCCATGTCTCGCATTTCCCCCACCAGTATGACGTCGGGATCTTCACGCAAGGCGGAGCGCAACGCTTCGCTGAAACCAAAGGTATCGCGATGCACCTCTCGCTGATTGATCAGACACTTCTTGCTTTCGTGAACAAATTCGATCGGATCTTCAATGGTAAGAATATGCCCGAGCTCGGATTCGTTCTTGTAATCCATCATGGCCGCAAGGGTTGTGGACTTGCCTGAACCTGTAGGCCCTGTTACCAGAACGATCCCGCGAGGCAAGGCGGCAATTTCCTGAAATATCTTGGGTGCACTGAGCTGCTCCAACGTCAGGATATCGGTCGGGATGGTTCTGAAAACTGCCCCGCATCCACGGTTTTGATTGAACGCGTTAACACGAAATCGAGCCGTGTCCGGAATCTCAAAGGAAAAATCGGTTTCCAGCTTCTCTTCGTAATCCTTACGCTGCTTGTCGTTCATGATGTCGTAGACCATGGCCTGTACGGCGGCATGATCCAGCGCAGGCACGTTAACCCGGCGCATATCGCCATCGACGCGTATCATGGGCGGGAGTCCGGCTGACAGGTGCATATCCGATGCACCGTTTTTTACGCCAAATGTCAGTAGCTGAGCGATATCCATGAAACAAACCCTTAGTGTGTCAGGGCACGCCAACGCGGTGTGCCAGTTATATGAGGACCAGTGGAGCGCGTACAAAAACTCTCACCTTACTAACCTAATGTCGGCATCTGCGGCGGTTTTGTTAGCTGCGATCCGCCCTAACCCCTGAAACCGGACAGCAAAGTCCCCAGCGGAGAACCGATAACGTGAACGACTCCTCATCCTCCATTGCTCAATCCTTGCAAACCGTGGGTGCTCAACTAGTCAACTACGAGCAGCGCTACCAGCGAGCAGCCGGGAGCGTCAGGCTACTGGCCGTGAGCAAACGAAAACCGCTCTCGGCCATTCAGGCCGCCATCGCCAGTGGCCAGCGCGCTTTCGGCGAAAACTACGTGGATGAAGGCGTGGAAAAGATACTGACCCTGGGCGATGCTTCCATAGAGTGGCATTTCATTGGTGCTATTCAATCGCGAAAATGTGCCAGCATCGCCCAGCATTTTCAGTGGGCGCACGGTGTCGATCGGGTCAAGGTAGCCAACAAGCTTTCCTCAAGCCGCCCAGCCGCCAGCCCACCGTTAAACATCTGCCTGCAAGTGAATCTGGATAATGAAGACGCGAAGGCAGGTGTCGCTATAGAAGATGTTCCTGCGCTGGCCGCAGAATGTACCGGCTTGCCTGGCATCACGCTCAGAGGCCTGATGGCCATTCCTGCTCCACGAGAGGACATGGCAGAACAGCGCGCCACGTTCGCGCGCCTGAAAACTTGCCTGACATCACTGCAAACAGAGTTTCCGCAGATGGACACCTTATCCATGGGAATGAGCGGCGACCTGGAAGCAGCAGTTGCGGAAGGCGCAACGATCGTTCGCGTGGGTACGGCCATTTTTGGCGCACGCGAATCTTGATCGTTCCTTAATCTTGCTAAACTAGTACTACTTTCAAGGACAACACGTTATGAGTCAAAGTAACCCCCTCGCCGCCGCTTACGACATTGGCCAGAGCATGTGGCTGGATTACATCCAGAAAAGCCTGCTCGACGGTGAACTGCAAACCATGATCAAAGAAGACAAGGTCATGGGACTCACATCCAACCCGGCCATTTTTGAGCAGGCCATTGCCAATACCAGCGAGTACGACAGCGATATCCATGCGATCGTTGGCAAGGACCCGTCTGTCTCGTCACTCGAGCTGTTCAATCAGCTGGCCATTCCCGATATTCAGGCAGCAGCGGATGCATTTGCCGGCACTTATGAAGACACTGACGGTGTCGACGGCATGGTAAGCCTGGAAGTGACACCCGATCTTGCTCATGATGCAGCGGGCACGATTGCCATGGGTGTGGAGCTTCATCAGCGGGTCAATCGGCCGAATCTGATGATCAAGGTGCCGGGCACCAAAGCCGGTGTAGAAGCGTTTGAAGCGCTGACCGCGAAAGGCATCAATGTTAACGTGACGTTGCTGTTCAGCATATCCCGTTACCGTGAAATCGCTCAGGCGTACATACGGGGCCTCGAAAAGCGACACGCTGATGGGCACTCCGTCGCACGCATAGCATCGGTCGCAAGCTTCTTCGTCAGCCGGGTGGACGTCAGTGTCGACAAGGCGTTGTCTGATAACGGCAGCGACGCAGCCAGCGCACTGAAAGGAAGAATTGCCATCGCCAACGCCAAGGTGGCTTACGGGCACTTCGTCAACCTGTTTGGCAGCGAGCAATTCGGCAAGCTAAAGGCGCAAGGCGCTCGTCCGCAGCGGCTGCTCTGGGCGAGTACCGGCGTGAAGAATCCTGACTACTCCGATGTACTCTATGTCGAAGAGCTCATTGGCCCGGATACCGTTAACACGCTGCCACCCAAGACCATGGACGCTTTCAAGGATCACGGTGTGGCCGAATCACGGCTGACCAGACACCTGGATCAGGCACACAAGGATCTCTCTGCCCTGGCAGATCTCGGCGTGCCGTTGAACGAGATCACCGATCAACTGGAAGCAGATGGCATATCCTCGTTTGTTGACGCTTTTGATCGGCTGCTAAGCGTGCTTGCCGAAAAACGTGCCGCCGTAGCCAGCTGATGAACTGGGTATTCGTCGGTGCCGGCAATATGGCCAGCAGCCTGATTGGTGGCCTGATTGCCAGTGATGCATCCGCATCCGACATCTGGGTGATTGATCCTGACGCCGCGGCCTGCCAGCGGGCTCAGCAGCGGTTTGGCATTCAATCCGGTTCGTCACTGGAAGAGTGCCTGCCTGCGCTGCTGGAGGCGCCCACCGGTATCGTCATAGCCGTTAAGCCACCTATTGTCGAGCCGGTCTGCAAGGCCATTACCGTGGCCTGTCAGGCAGGCGCGGCATCGTCACTGCCCCCGCTGGTTATCTCAGTAGCCGCAGGCGTCAAGGCGAGCAGCATGGAGGCCTGGTTGCCCGGCAGCTGTGCGCTGGTCCGGTGCATGCCAAACACGCCCGCACTATTGGGACTGGGCGCCACCGCGCTCTATGCCAACGCGCATTGCGCAGAAGATCAGCGATCAGCTGCCCAGAACCTGCTCAATACCGCAGGCATGACACTCTGGGTTGATGATGAGGATCTGCTGGATGCGGTTACCGCCCTGTCAGGTAGTGGGCCAGCTTATTTTTTCTACCTGATCGAACAGATGGCGGCCGCCGGTACCGCGCTCGGTCTCGATGAATCCATGGCAAGAGAACTGGCCATAGAAACAGCCTACGGCGCTGCCAGCATGGCACGAGCCAGAGAGCACGAGCCTGCGGTGTTACGTGAAAACGTGACGTCTAAAGGTGGCACGACAGCTGCTGCGTTGCAGGTGTTTGACGAGCAGAACCTTCCCGCGATTGTGCATAAAGCCATGCAGGCCGCTCACGATCGTGCTGCAGAACTGGGTGAACAACTTGCTCCGGAATGACCAGTGCGCAACGTCCAGTGCTGTCGCATGAAGCACTCTTTATCTTGACAAAGTAAAAAGCACCGTCTCAGACCCACTCTCTCGGAGATCAATTTCATGGGAAATCCCGCACTGAACGCGCTGGGCTTTATTCTCGGTATTTTATTTAATTTGTACGCAACGGTTGTAGCTGTTCGGTTCGTCATGCAGGTGGTCAAGGCGGATTACTACAATCCATTGGCTCAAGGCATCGTCACGGTTACCGATCCGGTGTTGCGTCCGCTTAGACGTATCATTCCCAGCATCAAACGATACGACACGGCATCATTACTCCTGTGCTTCGGTGTGTTGCTGATCAAACTGCTGATATTCAAGGCGTTGAGTCTTGGCTATGTTCCTGCATTGGGGCAGTCAATGCTTGTCAGTCAGTTACCCGTAGCCAGCCTGGTGCTGGTGGCGATCCTGGATGTTATTCACCAGCTGTTCAACGTGTTCATTTATGCGCTGATCATACAAGCCATCATGAGCTGGATACCCGGTGCTGCCGGTAATCCTGTTCACTCGCTGGTATCGTCTATCAGCGAGCCTGTTTTACGACCCTTGCGGAAGCTGATCCCCCCTATGGGGGGCATTGATCTCACGGTGTTCTTTACCATCATCGGTTTGTTTGCGTTACGTATATTCCTGCTTGGAACGCTGCAGCAGCTGTTTGGCCTGTACTGAAAAACCATGCTCGCTAAAACCGAAAAACACTACATATATAGCTGATTTATACAGTAGCGATACTTTTTTGCTGAAAATACAGTGTTTTTTTCAATTTATCTTCTATAAATGCTGAATGTCGTGGGCATCTGTGTTATTTTTCGCGCGCCTCAAGAGGCGGGCTTGAAGATCTGAAATGACTGTATGTGCAGTGTTTCAGTGACAACACAACATTTACTTAACCGAATCCAGCAGAGGAATACACTTATGGCGGCAAAGAAAAAAGCAGCAGCCAAGAAAAAACCCGTA
>CALLPU010000107.1 GCA_938016235.1 uncultured Granulosicoccus sp.
GCTCTTGCCCTCCCCCGGTATACGAACCGGCTCATGGCCCGGCAGTGGTTCTGATGAACGCATTTCCTGAAACACACGACGCGCATGGTGAGTGAAATCCTCCCCCAGACCAAACGCCTCGATATCCAGGGCCATGACGAACTGGCCGGTATTGGTTTCACTGTGAGTATCGCTGGTGAAATCCACAACGTCTGAACCGAATGCTGCGCCGTTCAACACACCGGCCATCAACCCGATAGCCACGGAAAGCCCATACCCTTTGGCACCACCGATAGGCAGTAAATAGCCCTCCGATTTGCGTGAAGGATCGGTTAGGGGTGCACCGTCTCGTCCCACCATCCAACCTTCGGGCATCGGCTCACCGCGCTGCATCAGTACCTTGATTTTTCCCATGGCGGCAACGGTTGTTGCCATGTCGAGAATGAAGGGATCTGATTCGCCACTTGGCGCGGCAATAGCGATGGGATTGGTGCCGAGCAACAGATCAGTTCCCCCGAAAGGTGGTACATGATTGGCGCTGCCTACAGCCGCTGCCATACTGATCATGCCCGCTTCTGCTGGCTTGCGGACATAGAGCGCCAGCGGCCCGGCATGATTGCCTCGCTTTACTCCTACCCAGCCAATACCCGCCTCACGTGCTTTGCTGATGGCAAGATCGCAGGCACGACTCATCGCCAGGTGACCCAGCCCGTTGTCGCCATTGATCACGGCGGTGGCGAGCGTCTCATGTTCAATGCTCAAGTGCGCTGTTGAGTTGCAGCCTCCTGCGTAAAGCCGTGCCAGGTATTGTCTTAACCGAAATACACCATGCGTGTCATAACCATATAGGTCGGCATCAACCATATGAGTGGCAACCAGTGACGCATCCTGTTCAGGAACACCAGTGGCCAGCAAAGCGCGAACCACGAATTCGCGCAGCGCGTGTGCCGACACAAGCTGCTCAGCTTCACTCACGCAGGCCACCCACCGAGTCCTTTTGCCAGAACACAACTTTTCGTTGTGTCCAGGTAACCAGCGCATACAGCGCAAGACCCAGCAGGCTCAAATACAGAATCAGGGAGAAGACGCGCGGGGTCTGCAACTGTGACGCAGCCACCCGTATAAGCTCTCCAAAGCCTTTGCCGCCGCCCAGAAATTCTCCCGTTATTGCGCCGGCCATGACACCCACCGCACCAATTTTCAAACCCGTGAAAATTTGCGGCAAACCCATGGGAAGTTTCATCTTGATCAGGGTCTGCATGCGGCTTGCCCCCATGGTCTTGAACAACATCCGCGCATTCTCATCGGCAGCATGCAACCCCGCGGCTGTGCCAACCACTATGGGAAAGGTCGCAATAAACGTGGCCAGAGCCACCTTGGATTCAATCCCGAACCCGAGCCACGCCACAAACAAAGGTGCAAAGGCTACTTTGGGCATGGTGTCAATGGCAACCAGATACGGCATCACAGCCCGCTCACCAAACACCGTTTCTCCCACCAGCACCCCCAACGAAAAACCGATCAGAATGGCCAGTGCAAATCCATAAATGACCTCTTTTATCGTTATCCACAAGGCAGGCAGCATGTAGTCACCGCTCATGAGGTTTTTCCCCACGAATATCAGGTCATCCAATGTTTCACCGGGTGTCGGGAGGATAATTGGAGAAACCAGGCCCAGGCTGGTTGACAGTTGCCATACACCCACGAAGGCAGCAAACACCATGGCCATGGAAACCGCACGTGGGATACGGTCAATAAACGATACGTCCTCAGTCCACACAGTGTCTTGAAGATCGTCATGGTGCGCGTTAACCACATCGGTCGGGTTATTCTGGCTCACATGGCTTCTCCCTTGTCCAGCAATCCACGGATGTAGTCCACCATGGCCCCGAACTTCGGCGTGGTCATCATGTCCAGTGTCCGCGGCCGCGGCAGATCCACGTTAATCACTTCTGCCAGCCGACCCGGTCGTGGCTTCATGACATAGATATGGTCGGACAGTATCACCGCTTCGGCTATGGAGTGTGTCACCAGGAATGCGGTTGCCTGTTGCTCAGCACAGATACGCTGCAGCTCCATGTTCATCATGTCTCGCGACAGCTCATCCAGCGCACTGAACGGCTCATCCAGTAGCAAGACCGCAGGTTGTGTTATCAGCATGCGGCAAATGGAAGCGCGCTGCGCCATGCCACCCGACAACTCATTGGGATAAACGTTTGCAAAGCCTGTGAGGCCCACCACATCCAACAGCTCGTGCGCCCGCTCCCTGGCTTTCTCAGCCGCCGCGCGTCCATCGCGAATTTCAATGGGCAAGACAATGTTCTCAATCGTTGTGCGCCAGGGAAAAAGCGTAGCCTGCTGAAACATCATGCCAATGTCGCGACGCGGCCCTACAACGGGTTTGTTCTGCAGTACCACTCGCCCGCTGCTCGGCGGAATCAGCCCGGCCATGATCTTGAGCAACGTCGATTTTCCGCAACCACTGGAGCCGATTACCGACGAGAAGCTGCCTTTCACGAGCGTCAGGCTGACATCGTCCAGCGCCTGTACTTGATTACGGGCATACGTTTTACTCACTCTCGAGAGTTCGTATACCGGTTGCATTGCCGCCGTATCAATCGTCCGTGGCGCGGTTGCGACTACGTTCATGACGTACCGTCTGCGCGTCGCATAGTGTTTTCAAGTTGCCCGATTTCTGCAATCTCGCACACTACAGTGTCCCCGTGTGTCAGAAACCGGGGTGGGTCCATGGCATAGCCCACACCCGATGGCGTACCCGTTGCCAGCAAGTCTCCCGGTTCCAGAGTAAGCCCTTCAGACAAAGACGCTAACAGCGTGGGGATATCGAAAATCATTGACGCCGTATTGCCGCTCTGGCGCTGCTCACCGTTGACACTCAAACCGATGGCCAGGTTTTGAGGATCACTGATGGCATCCGCCGTTACAATATACGGCCCCAGAGGACACGATCCATCCAGCGCCTTGCCTTTAAAATATTGTCCGCCGTGGCGACGCTGTACATCACGGGCGGTAATGTCATTCATGATGGTGTAGCCGAATATGTGTTCGAATGCTCTGGATGCGGGTATGTTGCGACCCGCCTTGCCTATCACTACGGTCAACTCAACTTCATAGTCCATGGCTTCGGACAATGACGGAAAAATAGGAATAGCAGCGAGCGGCCCAATAACCGCGGTACACGGCTTGGTGAAATAAACCGGATGTTCTGTCACACCGATTTTCTTGTTCTGCGCGCGCTCGCCTTCGGCAATGTGTTCAGCATAGTTCCGGCCAACACAAAATACGTTCTTGCGAGGCACTGGCAACGGTGCAAGCAACTTGGCACTTGCGGCTTCGTGCACAGCTGGGCGTAGCTCGCCACTCTCGGCTTCCGACTTCAACTGCCGTATACCGACAAGAGCACTCTCGCCCGCCTCTATGATGCTCTGTAATGCTCCTGACTGAAGCGCACTGATCAACTCGGTACGCCCAGCTGCAGCTGTGGCGATGTCCAGAAACGAGCCGTCTGTGAGACGAACAGCGGCGGTGGGTTGTCCGTCAATAGACAGGGTTGCCAAGTGCATTGATTGTCCTCCATGGTGGGGCTGCGTGACGGTTGTCATAACAGATCGGGCCCGCAGCTACCCAGATGCTC
>CALLPU010000108.1 GCA_938016235.1 uncultured Granulosicoccus sp.
CGATGCTGATCAGAGACAGAACCTGATCCGGCTCACGCGACCTGAACTCGCTGTCTGGCACCAGATCCATCACTCTTGGGTCCAGGCCGTGATAATTCAGGTGCACTTTCTCGGGTGCGCTCAGCCGCATTTCTGTTTTCAGATGGTTGCAAAAGTAACCACTGCAAACCACGCAAAATCTGGCGTCATCGAGTTTGTAGCGCAGGAAACGGTTAGCGGAGAAGATGTCTTCACCGTGAATGGCCGCAGACCAGCTATCAGCATGAATTTTGTGCAGGTACCAGCAGGCTGTTGTTGGAATGTTGGCCCAATGTCCGTGCCAGTGGGTAACACCCAGTGTCATGCCTCGCTCTCTGATGTGCAGACTGACCGGTAGAACCGCAAGGTTCTTGACGATATCCATCGGTCGATCGCGACCTTGTACTATCACGTTCGCCATGGCACCCAGCAAACGGCCTGGATGCCGAATCAACGTGCGGGTCAATGCGCTCAGTGTTTCAATGCTGATCAGGGATGAATAGTGTGTTCTTTCCGTAGACAGTCGAATGGCATCATCCAGCGTGATGGGGTCCCTTGGATACTGCAAGGAGAATATGTCAAACGCAACACCGCGACGCTCCAGCGCAACCAGCTCACGCAAGATGAACGTTTCATGCAATTCCGGGAACATCGAGATGATGATTCCCAGCCGAGGCCGGGACGGTGTCTCGCGGTCGTCCATAGTTGAGTGAAGTCTGTACAGTACGAGTTGAAGTAGTAGTCGGCCCGGGCATTATCCGCTATTACCGCGCTTTCTGCGACTTGGCTGCCGGTTTATCGGACGTTGTAACACGGTCTGAATACCTGATCGCCTCATCAAAGAAAGCAATCCACTAGCCACTCTGGCAATCACGCGGTAAAAACATGCGTTTCTGGCATGAAACTCTCATTATTGCTCCATCTTGTTTATCGATGAATAACCCATCTCATGATTGTGGATTGTGCCGGTGTATCGACGCACCTGAGCTATTGCACCAACGTACATGCCGGGGACGCGTGGGCTGACGTGTTACCGGAGCTGGAGCGGCAACTGCCGCGAGTGCGCTCCGCGATGGGATACCAGCAGGCGATGGGCATCGGCTTGCGGTTATCGCATAACAGTGTGGTGTCCTTGCAGGACAGGGATACGTTTTCCTACTTCCAGCAATGGCTCAATGAAAACAATTACTATGTTTTCACGCTAAACGGATTTCCCTATGGCACGTTCCACGGAGAACGGGTCAAGGAAGAGGTGTATAAACCGGACTGGACTGAAACAGCGCGGCTGGAATACACCTGTGCACTGGCTGACGTATTGTGCAAACTGCAACCACCGGATAACTACGGCTCTATCAGTACGCTGCCAGGCACTTACAAGGACTGGATAATGCCGGCGTCTGAAAAGCGCATTTGCGACAACTTCATCAAGGCCGTTGCCCATTGTGTACATCTTGCACAAACCACCGGAGTCACCATTGCTCTGGCGATAGAGCCTGAGCCGTGCTGCATGCTGGAAACCGTGAATGAGACCATTCAGTTTTTCAAGACTCAGCTCTTTTCAACGCAGGCCATAGCCGCTCTGTCCGCACAGACCGGGCTTGACACATCTGCTGCGGAAGCCGCGATGCACCGACATATCGGTGTTTGCTATGACGTCTGTCACTCTGCTGTCGAATTTGAAAATCCTGCCCATGCCATCGCTCGCCTGCAATCTGCAGGGATTGACATCATCAAGATTCAACTGAGTTCAGCACTGGAAATACCCCAGGTAAACGAAGCATCACTGCGGCATCTATCACGTTACGACGAACCGGTGTATCTGCATCAGGTCGTTGAAAAACGCGGGGATAAAATTACCCGCTACAACGATGTCAGCGCTGCCATGGCTGCGCTTCGCTATCGAATGGAGGCCCGCTCAACGCTGGACCCGACCCTGCAAATTGCCCTCCACGGCAGTTACTTATCCGCATCGCAGGGTCGGTTCAACCCTATCCACGAAGATGACGCCTGCTGGCGAGTGCATTTTCATGTGCCCGTATTCATGGAACACACGGAGCATTTCACCACAACGCAATCAAGCCTGAAGCAAGTATTACAGCTGCAACGTTTGAGTGGATTTTGTCGGCATCTGGAGGTAGAAACCTACACGTGGGACGTACTGCCTGAATTCCATCGGCAGGTAACGGTCAGCGATGCCGTTGCGCGTGAACTGGACTGGGTCAAGAGCCGTTTAGTGCAAGCGGACTGAGCGGTAATACGTCGAGCGCGCACTTCATCACGGCGGAGCCTCTGTTAAGCTTAGCCGTGCGCGACTAGCATTGAGGCTTGTCCGCGCACGTACTTTGCCATCAATCGGTTCAATCACCTTACAGGCGCCCATGACGTATGGATAACCCTCTCATAGCGATAGCCGCGGTCGGTGCGTTGGGTGGAATCTGCCAATGGTTGGCATGGCGCTTCAAACTGCCCTCCATACTGTTTCTGCTGACCGCCGGCATAGTGGTCGGTCCCCTGTTGGGCCTGTTCGACCCCGACGAGTTTCTAGGCGATCTGCTATTCCCTATCGTTTCAGTTTTCGTGGCCATTATCCTGTTTGAAGGCGGCCTGACGCTCAAATTCAAGGACATACAAGGTCATGGCACGGTCGTCACGCGGTTGATCAGCCTTGGTGTGCTGATTACCTGGTTGTTGCTGGCCTCCGCAGCCCACTTCCTGTTCGACATGCCGTGGCCACTGGCCTTTGTCTTCGGTTCAATCGCGGTCGTTAGCGGACCCACCGTCGTGAAACCGTTGTTAAGAGCTGTACGCCCATCCGACAAAGTGGGACATATTCTTCATTGGGAAGGCATTTTGATAGACCCCATTGGCGTCTTTCTCGCGCTGCTGGTATTCGACTTCGTGATGCTGGACATCTCCGGAGACGGTTTCGGACATATTGTCTGGATATTATTCAAGCTGGTTGCTATCGGCTCAATCATCGGCGTTGCTGGTGGCGCTTTGACCGCATTGGCACTCAGGCGTTATCTGGTACCCGATTTTCTGGTGAATGTGCTGACGCTGATCACTGTGGTGTGCGCGTTTGTACTGGCCGAAACACTGCAACATGAATCCGGCTTGCTGGCTGTGACCATCATGGGGGTCTGGTTGGCGAATACTCGCGGTTTGCATGTTGATGAAATTCTGCACTTCAAGGAAGACTTGAGTGTCATCCTGATATCCACTCTGTTCATTCTGCTGGCATCCCGGGTAGATATCAGCATTATTCCTCAGTACTGGTGGCAGATACTGTGCCTCCTGGCGATAGCCCAGTTCCTGATCCGACCAATCAATGCCTTTCTCTGCACTCTGGGGTCAGACTTGAGCACGGGTGAACGCGTGTTTGTCGGTTGGTTGGCACCCCGCGGCATTGTGGCGGCAGCCGTATCATCCGTGTTTTTCCTACGGCTGCAAGAAGTCGATATGCCCATGGCCGAGCTGCTGGTCCCCTTGACGTTCAGCGTGATCATCGGCACGGTGGTGTTCCAGAGTCTCACAGCAAAACTGGTTGCAGACAAACTGGGTATCAGCAACCCGGAGCCGAATGGCGTACTGTTTTTCGGTGCTAATGACATCGCTTTGCGATTGGCCGCAGCGCTGCGCGAACACTCCGTTAAAGTCATGTTGGCAGACACGTCGTGGCGTAACGTGCGGCACGCCCGACAACAGGGTTTCGATGCCTACCATGGCAACCCGACTTCCGGGCACGCCTCGGAAAACCTTGACTTACAAGGTATCGGGAAGCTTCTGGCTGTGTCGTCCAATCGCGATGCCAACGCATTGGCCGGAATGCACTTCAGGCAGGAGTTTGGCACTAATGCCGTGTTTACCCTTGAGGGCGCTTCCGATGATGCCGCCTACGAGCGATTCGATACCGCCAATCGTAACCGTGCGAATCCACTGTTCGACGCATCGTTGTCGCACAGCAGTCTTGCCCGGCAACTCAGACACGGCAAGATACGCCACATCACTATTCCCAAAACTGCAGAAATCATAGCCACACCAGCGGACAACAGCACCACTGGAAATGCAGCAGACACGTTGCCCGCGTCCTCCGACGGCACCGACCTTGAACCCGATAACCCAACAGGCTCAATAGGGACAGAAACAAACGTCGCCGGCACGAGCGATGCCGAAGGCTCAACCAAGGAGGGTTCATCTGACGGATCGAACCCTCAGGAACATTCGGAAAACCCATCAGCAACGCAAGACGAAAAAGACACATCGAAGCGCGTGATCGACGCTGTTGATACAGCGGTTGAAAACGTGGTTGATGCAGTGGCGGCCGGTGAATCCGAAGAGCATAGCGACGACGTTGACACCGCCGAAGGCGATGTTGTCCAACCGCTCTACACTGAGGAGGATTTGAAGCTCTTCGCCGTGAACAAGGACGGCAAACTACTCGTTTACGGAGCCGGGGATAAAATTACACTCAAGCCAGGGTGGCAGCTGGTTGTACTATCAGCCGACCCGGAAAGCGCAGAAGGCTGAATAGCGGCAAACGGCCCAGCGTGTTTGAAAAGAGAGCATCGCCAGTTCGCGATAGCTCGCCACAGTCCACAGATCGGGCCTGACAACACGATGGAAGGGATGCTAGTGGTGCAGCTTACCCGGCGCTTGTCTGCGCTGCCGGGTAACCCACCACAACCCCGTCACATCATCTATGACTTGGCGCGTTCGATACTTTCCAGTATCTGCTGCTTCGCCGCAGCTGCATCTGCCCACCCTTCCACTTCGACCCACTTGCCTTTTTCAAGCTCCTTGTAACGTGTGAAAAAGTGTCCTATCTGTGCCTTCAACAGCTCAGGGAGATCATCAACATCGTTGATATCGTCATACAGAGAGGTGAGTTTTTTCTTCGGCAACGCAACAAGCTTGGAATCGGGGCCCGCCTCGTCCTTCATGTTAAGCACGCCCACGGGACGGCAAGCGATGACACTGCCGTGAACCAGAGGATACGGCGTGTGGACCAGCACATCGATAGGGTCGCCGTCTTCTGAGAGCGTGTGGGGAATGTAACCGTAATTGCAGGGGTAGAACATGGGAGCCGCCATGAAACGGTCGACCATCAATGTTCCGGTGTCCTTGTCCACTTCATACTTGACCGGATCGCTATTGGCCGGGATCTCGATAATTACGTTGACTTCTTCAGGCACATTGCTGCCCGGGCTCAGCTCGTCAAAGCTCATGGGAATTCTCTTGGGATGAAATTAGGTAGATAAACAGTACTGGCTATGCAACCGACGCGCCTGAAGAGCGCTCACGCGACAGCCCCTACTCGCGCGCACATTGTAACAAGCCTGACGCGAGTGGGTTCTACCAAAGGAAAATTACGTCTGACGGCACGGTTGCGTGCTTTCAGACGATGCCGGCTGAGACGTGGTTCAGCTGAGCCCAGATGCGAGCTCTTCTGCCTGAACGTCTGTCAGAAGTTTGGCGAGAGCGCCTTGCTTGAAACCGCTCCCCCTGGAATTGATAATTTCGGGCAGATCAATGCCGTTATCCTTCATGCGCTTACAGGCTGCTGCCACCGAGCGCCCGCCACGCGCCGTCAGTGACCCTTTCAATATGCGCACAGGATCACCAACCTCACCCGCCTCATCTTGACTGGTAGCGTTGACGACTTCGTCAATGGTGGCTTGCCAACGAATACCATCTCCGTTGCAACCAATGATTTCATCACCTGCCTCTATCGCGAGATAATCACGCGCCAGTGCACGGGTTTCGCAGGTGGCCGGGTTGGCAATGGCCAAACCGCGCACCATACCGTGCTCCACGGTTTCAACCTTCTGTGCAGTATTAAGGTAAAGCAGATATACGCTCACGAAGGCAAGTACCTGTGATCTTCAAAAACAACAGTCTAAAGCAAAGCTGCTCTGCCGTCCAACTACAGACACCGCCAGCATGTCATAAATCGTGACAATCCTCGGCCATCAACGTTGTAGTCGCAAAGGCTGTTCACTGAGCCTGCGGTAGTAATCTGCCGCAGCATCAGACAACTCACCTTGCCTTACCAGGGATTCTGTTCCGGCTATATCCGGGCTTGCATTATTGTTGATCTCAATCTCAAGTTTCTCCAACTGGCGGAGAATCTGACGATACTCCGCCTCCACTCTGGCGGCATTGATTTGCCCGTCACCCTGACGCAACAAATCGGCACTTTGTTGCAACGATTCCAGATCAGTTTGTGCAACGCCTATCGCGTCCAGACGTGGCACGAGCGCATCCAGTGACTCTGCTGTCTGCTCTGCCTGTTGCGGATCTGCATTGCGAACAAACCCCTGTTGAGGTCCATCACCGCGCGCACTACCCGTGGGCTGCCCGGCACCTTGCGCAAGCTGCCCTTGCTGCCCTTGCTGCCCTTGCTGCCCTTGCTGCCCTTGCTGCCCTTGCTGGCCTTGCTGGCCTTGCTGGCCTTGCTGACCTTGCTGACCTTGCTGGCCTTGCTGACCTTGCTGACCTTGCTGACCTTGCTGACCTTGCTGACCTTGCTGACCTTGCTGACCTTGCTGACCTTGCTGACCTTGCTGACCTT